>JAJYBX010000196.1 GCA_021778785.1 Acidobacteriota bacterium | reverse complement strand
CGGAGGGCCGATCCTCCTTGAGCCGCGTCCGCGTGCTGGAGCGGCGCGAAGGCTGCTCGCTGGTGGAGGTGGAGATCGAGACGGGCCGCCCCCACCAGATCCGCATCCACCTGGCCTTCGCGGGCCATCCCCTCGTGGGCGATCCGCTCTATGGTCCCGGCGGGGTTCCGCTGCCCGGGACCACGGCCCTTCCCGGCGATCCCGGGTACCGGCTCCACGCCCTGCGCCTGGAGCTGCTCCATCCCCGCACGGGGCAGCCGCTCACCCTCTTCTGCGCGCCGCCGCTGGAACTGCGGAGCCGCGGAGGGGCGAGGGACTTCTGACCGCCGGCCGGGTCAGCGGGCGCGGCAGATCGTGTAGAGGGGGCAGCCGGCGCAGGTGGCCTTCCGGCGCACGCCGGGGCAGTCCCCCAGGATGCCCAGGTGGCTGAGGGCGAAGTCGTAGCGCAGGGGATCGGCCGGATCGAGGCGGCGCAGGGCCTCGGTGATCTCGCGCGCCATGCGGCCGTCCGGCGTGGCCCGGGCGCTCAGGCCGATGTAGCGGGAGACCCGCGCCACGTGGGTGTCCAGAGGGATCACGAGCTGGTCCTTCGGGTAGCGGGTCCAGAGGCCCAGGTCGGGCCAGCCCGTGCGCGCCATCCAGCGGAGGAACATGCGCCAGCGCTTGCAGGCGGCGCCTTCGAGGGGATCGGGCAGGCTGAAGCGGAGGCCGTAGGTGGCAGGGAGTTCGATCCGCAGCCGCTGGACGAGCCTCGAAAGGGCCGCATCGGCATCCTCGCCCGGTCCGGGCAGCAGGTGGGACTCCAGGCCCGAGCCGCTCTCCTCGTCCAGCCGCCTCCAGGCCAGGAGCCAGGCCGCGAGATCCCCGCCGGTGTGGAAGCGCCAGGCCCAATCCTTCAGGGCCCGATGCAGCGCCCGCTGCGCCCCGGTTTCGGGTCGCTCGCGGAGCCACGTGGCGGGTCGGGGGCCCAAGGGGGCCAGGGCGGCCCGCACCGCCCGGAGCATGGGGGCCACCCGACCATAGGCCAGATGTGCGGCCACGAAGGCAGCCACCTCGCGGTCCGTTGGATCGGGGTAGGCGAGGGCCACGGACAGGGGATCCAGATCCAGGGCCCCGGCGGTGTCATAGCGGGCACAGAGACTGTCGAGGCGGGGCTTTAACGAAGCGGAAGGCGGCATGGGCGGGGGTGTGGGGACCTGGGTCGGAATGGGGGTGTCCGAAAAAAACGGACCTCGTGCCGAAAATCACTACGGAATGGAAGGGTTCGCCGGTATTCTCTTGAGTGGTGGCCCGTGGCCCCCCTCTGGAGCAGCACACCCATATGATGAACCTGCGTGGCCTTGGAAATCTGGCGAAGATCCTCGAGGAGGCCGCCAAGCCCGACTCGACGCTGCGAGAAGATCGCGAAAAAGCCCGCCCCAAGGTCCTGAAGAAGGGGGAGAAGACCTCCATCAAGACCCGCGTGATGGATCCCAAGCGGAAGGCCTGGTACGAGAAGCGCCTGAAGGAAGTCACCGCCAAGGCCGAGGAGGCCTCGCCCATGCAGGTGCCCGCCAGCGGCCCCGTGAGCACGCCCGCGCCGGCCCTGGCCAAGTCCGTGGCCTCCCAGATGGGGGGCTCCCTGCTCCAGACCCTGGCCGCGGCCAAGGAGGCCAAGCCCAAGGCCGACACGCCTAAGCGCGCTGAAGCCTGGCGCCGCAAGCCCGGCGAATCGATCTTCTAGCTCGACCGCAAGTGCCTCAGGCCCCGGTTCCCGCCGGGGCCTGAACCTTGTACTTCCGCCCGATCCAGGTGGCGCCCAGGGGCTTCTCGAGACGGCCCTGGCGAAGATCCCCCAGGGTGTAGAGGGCCAGGTCCAGCACCGGCGTGGCGCCGTCCAGGGTGCCGTCCGCGAGGCGGGCTTCCAGGTCGGCGCGGGGAAGGACGCGGATTCCCGAGGCCAGGCGCACCACCACGTCCTGGTCCTGGGCCAGGGCCAGCCCCGCCGCTTCGGCGATCCGGTGGACGCTGCGGAGCATGCCGTCGATGGCGCAGCCGGAGGGCTGTTCCGCCAGCGTGGGTTCCGCGATGGCCAGGATCCGGCCGTGGAGGAGGGTCCAGGCGGCGTGGTACTGCTGGCCCTTGTGGCGCCACTTCGCCAGGGTGGCCTCCAGCTCGGGGGCCAGGGAGGCGGTGTCCGTCGCCTGGTCCAGGGCCATCAGCCAGAGGCGGGCGCCGTCGGGCAGATCGTTGAAGGGGGCGAGGGCATCGGCGGGAAGGGACATGGGGCGCTCCGGATTCCCATTCTAGGCGATCCGGCCAGAGTCCCTGTCGTAACGTTGTTCAGGTTTTCCCGTCGACCGGACAGTCATCTGTGACGTCGAACCGGAATCTCCTCGCGTAAGGTGGAGGGCGATGACGACTGACACGGCGATCCTGCTCCTGAACCTCGGCGGTCCGGTGAACCTGGACCAGGTGGAACCCTTCCTGGCCCAGCTCTTCGGGGATCGGGACCTGATCCGGCTGCCCGGTCCCGCCTGGCTGCAGGGCCCCTTCGCGCGCCTCATCGCGCGCCTCCGGGCTCCCGGCGCCAAGGGGCGTTACGCCCAGATCGGCGGCGGTTCCCCCCTCCTGCGGGAGAGCGCGGCCCAGGCCGCGGCCCTGCGCGTGGCCCTGCGTGCGGCGGGAAGGAACGAGGCCGTGAAGCTCTGCTTCCGCTATGCCGCCCCGCGGGCTGAGGGCCTGCTGCGGGCCCTGAAGCGGGACGGCATCCGGCACCTGGTGCCGGTGACGCTCTATCCCCACGACTGCCGGGCGACCACCGGCTCCAGCCTGCGGGAGCTGGTCCGGCTGGCCACCGCGGCCGGCCTGGAGGTGCTTCCGGGCGTGGACCACTACGCCACGGATCCCGACTACCTGGATGCCATGGAGGCGCCGCTGCGCGAGGCCCTGGCGGAGCTGCCCGGGGCCACGGTGATCTTCAGTGCCCACAGCCTGCCGGTCCGCCAGATCGCCGCGGGCGATCCCTACGAGCGGGAGATCCACGCCACCCGCGATGCCCTGATGGCCCGGATCGGCGAGACCCCCGGCGGCTACCTGCTGGCCTACCAGAGCCGCACGGGCCCCGTGAAGTGGCTGGAACCGCCCCTCAAGGACGTGCTGGAGCGCATGGGCGGGAAGGATGTCATCGTCGTGCCCCTCAGCTTCGTGAGCGAGCACATCGAGACCCTGCATGAGCTGGACATCGAGTACCGCCACGTGGCGGATCGGGCGGGCATCCGCACCTACCGGCGCGTGCGCACCCCCGGCACCCACCCCGCCTACATCCGCTGCCTCACGCGGCGTGTCCTGGAGATCCTCCCATGAGCACCCTGATCCTCGGCGGCGGCGTCACCGGCCTGGCGGCGGCCTGGCACCTGCAGCGTCGCGGCGAGACGCCGGAGGTCTGGGAGGCCCAGGAGACGGTGGGTGGCTGGATGAAGACGCTGCCCTGGGAAGGCGGCCACCTGGAGACGGGCCCCCAGGGCGTCCTCTGGCAGCCGGGCACGGCGGTGGACCGGCTCTTCAAGGCCATCGACCTGCCCTTCAACGCCCCCGGCAAGGGGGCCCGCTGGGTGGGGAAGGGCGGGCGCCTGGTGCCCGTGCCCGCCTCGCCCTTCGGCCTGCTGGCCTCGCCCCTGATGCCCCTCTCCGCGAAGCTCCGGATGATGCTGGAGCCCTTCATCCCCGTGCGGCCCCTGGAGCCGGAGGAGGGCCTGTCGGCCTTCGCCGCCCGTCGGTTGGGCCCAGGCGTGGCCCGGGAACTGCTGCCGGCCATGGTGGCGGGCATCCTGGCCGCGCCGCCGGAGGTGCTCTCCGTGGACGCCATCCCCAAGCTCACGCAGTGGGAGGCTACGGGCAGCCTGGTGAACGGTGTGCGCAAGGGCGGTGTGAGCCACATGGTGGTGCCCGTGGGCGGCATGGGTCAGCTCCCCATCCGGTTGGCGGCCCAACTCCCCTCGGTCCGAACGGGGATCCGTGCCTCCTCCCTCGAACGCCTCCCGGACGGCCGCTGGCGGGTCACCGGCGGCGGCGAGATCCGGGAAGCTGATCGCGTCGTGCTGGCCCTCCCGGCCTACGAGGCGGCGGCCCTGCTGGGTTCCGTGGCGCCCGCATGCGCCGGGGCCCTGGCGGCCATCCCCTACACGTCCGTGGATCTCTGGCACAGCCGCCACACGCCGCTGCCGGAGCTGAAGGATGGCTTCGGCTTCCTCATCCACCCGCCCGAAGGCCGGGGCTACCTGGGCTCCCTGGTGCCCTCCTGGATGGATCCCCAGAGCGCGCCGCCGGGCCTGATGCAGCTCCGCAGCTTCGTGGGGGGCGCCTTCCCCAAGGGCCCGGACCTGGACCGCTGGGAGGGGCTCTTCGCCCGGTTGAGGAGCTGGATCCCCGAGCTCAGCGAACCCGCGGCGGTGCGCCACGAACGGGCCGAACAGGCCATTCCCCGACCGGAGCTGGGCCATCGCGCCCGCGTGAAGGCCGCGCTGGAGGGCCTGCCGAAGGGCGTGGACTGGATCAGCAACGCCCGCTTCGGCCCCGGGGTGCGCGACATCCTGGAGGGGCTGGAGACCTGGGGGGCCTGAGCCCTGGTTGTTCCAGAACGCGGTAGCATGGTCGCAAAATTCCAGGAGGCGACCATGCTCCGATGGGTTCCCCCGATGTTGGCGATCCTGGCGGCCCAGCCGCTCGTGGCCCAGGCGGACGCTACGCCCAAACGACCCTGGTCCGACAAGGCGGCCCTGAGCTACGTGGCCGTGGGGGGGAATGCCTCCAGCCAGAGCCTGGGGTTCTCCAACGAGTACAAGTACACCTGGAGCGATGCGGCCTTCGCCTTC
>JAJYBX010000195.1 GCA_021778785.1 Acidobacteriota bacterium | reverse complement strand
CCGCGACGAGGTCCCGGGCCCGCCACAGCTCCACAGGCCTCGCCCCCAGGGCCTCGGCCAGGCCTGGCAGGGGATCGGCGGCTGCCGGCGGCCGGCTGGGGAAGTCCAGCACCAGCAGTTCCCCCTCCCGCGACACGGAGAGCGGGCCGCTGCGGGACTGGAAGGTGACGGTGCTGCGCCGGGGCTCGAGTTCGGTGAAGTACACGAAGGCCGAAGCCAGGGTGGCGTGGCCGCAGAGGTCCACCTCGCAGGCAGGCGTGAACCAGCGGATGCGGTGGCTGCCGCCCTCCGGGGCGAAGAAGGCGGTCTCCGAGAGGGCGTTCTCGGCCGCGATGGCCTGCATGAGATCGTCCGGAAGCCAGGCCGTCAGCGGCACCACGGCCGCCGGATTCCCGGCGAAGGGGCGGGAGGCGAAGGCGTCGATCTGGTACAGGGGCAGTCGCATGGCTCAGGGTAACCGTGTTGGCCCGCCCGTCTAGCTCTGCGAGGTCTCCAGGGCCCCCTGGGCCGCCTCCCAGTCGGTCATGGCATAGGCCAGTTCCGATTCCAGGGCCTTCTGGGCGTCCAGCTTCACGTTGAAGGCCTGCCAGTCGGAAGGGTCCATGGCGGCGAGCTCCGCCCCCAGGGCCGCCAGCCGGGCCTCCAGCTCCGTGACCTTGGCCTCCGCGTCGGCCACCTGGCGCTCCAGGCGCTTCTGCTGCTTCTGCTTCTCCTTGTCCACGGGCCGGGACTTCGCGGGGGAGGGTTCGGCCTTCTTCGCGGGCTCAGCCGGCTTCGCGGCCTCGGCGCGCTTCTCCTGCTTCCGGGCGGGCTCGGGTTCCGGGCTTCCGGAGCCTTCCTCCGCGGCCAGATCCAGGTCCACCCAGGCCTGGTGGTCCTCGTAGCCGCCCTCGCGGAGCTCGGCCCTGCCCTCGTGGATGCGCAGGAGGGAATCGGCCACGCGGCCGAGGAGGTAGCGGTCGTGGGTCACCACCACCACGGCGCCCGTGAAGCTGAGGACCGTGTCCTCCATGGCCTCCATGCTGGCGATGTCCATGTGGTTGGTGGGCTCGTCCAGCAGCAGCAGGTTCACCCCCTGGCGGATGAGCGTGGCCACGCTGAGCCGAGCCCGCTCGCCGCCGGAGAGGGCTGTCACGGGCTTGTCCACGTCGTCGCCCCGGAACTGGAACTTGGCCAGGAAGCCCAGCACATCCTGCTTCACCGCCTGGGGATTCACCGCGTGGATCTGCTGGAAGACGGTGTTGCGCGGATCCAGGTTCCGGTGGTGCTGGTCGAAATAGCCCAGCTTCACCTGGCTGCCCAGGCGGGCCCGGCCGGTGATGAAGGGGATCTCGCCCGCGATGGCCTTCAGGAGCGTGGACTTCCCCGTGCCGTTGAGGCCGACGATGCCGAGCTTCTGGCCGCGTTTCACCTGGAGCTGCTCCAGGGGCGCGTACAGGGGCTTCCCGTCCCAGCCCACGCTGGCCCCTTCGAGGACCAGGGCCACATCGCCGCTGCGCTGGGTCTCGGGGAAGCTGAACTTCACCTTGCGCCGGTCCCGAAGCGGCTGCTGGATGCGGTCGAGCCTGGCCAGGTGGGTGCGCCGGCCCCGGGCCTGCTTGGTGTTCTGCCCCGCGATGTTGCGCCGGATGTACTCTTCCTGCTTCTTGATGTAGGCCTGCTGCTGCTCGAAGTGGCGCTCCAGCAGTTCCAGCTCCTGCTCCTTCTTGTCCATGAACTCGGAGTAGTTGCCCTCGTAGGCGCGCGAATTGCCGAACTCCAGCTCGAGGATGGAGGTGGCGATCTTGTCCAGGAAGTAGCGGTCGTGGCTGATGACGGCCACCGTGGCATCCGTGTCCTGGATGAAGTCCTCCAGCCAGCGCAGGCTCGGCAGATCCAGGTGGTTGGTGGGCTCGTCCAGGAGCAGCAGATCCTGGCCCTTGAGGATGGCCTTGGCCAGCATCACGCGGCTCTTCTGGCCGCCCGAGAGCGTCTCCACGGAGCGCTCGAAATCGGTGGGGCCGAATCCCAGGGCCTGCAGGATGCTCTCGGCGCGGGCGCGGATGGTGAACCCGTCGAGGTGCTCGAAGGCCTCGGTGACCTTCTGGTACTGGGCCATCACGGCGTCGAGATCATTCCCGGCCTCGCCCATGCGGTGCTCCAGCTCGCGCATCTCATGCTGGAGCCTCTCCACGTCGCCGAAGGCCGCCAGGGCCTCCTCCAGCACGCTGCCGCCGGTCTCGGGCGTGAGGTCCTGGGCGTAGTGGCCCATGCGGATTCCGCGCTCCTTCGTGGGCCGCACGACGGTGCCGCGGTCCGCTTCGAGCTGGCCCAGCAGCAGCTTGAAGACGGTGCTCTTCCCCGCGCCGTTGCGGCCGATGACGCCCCAGCACTCGCCTTCCTGGATGGCCCAGGTGACATCCTTCAGCACCTCCTGGGGGCCGAAGCGCAGGTCGACATGGTTGAGGGAAGCGAGCATGGGCGCGGCTTTCAGCGTTCAGCAAGAAGGCCACCTTGCGGTGGCCTTCTTCTTGGTGGAGCCAATCGGGATCGAACCGACGACCTCTTGCATGCCATGCAAGCGCTCTCCCAGCTGAGCTATGGCCCCAATCGGGAAGTCAAAGTATCACACGGCTCCGCGGTCCGTGCAAGCGCGGATTCACCGCGGTGCGAGGCGCAGCCGCTGGCCCACCCGGATGCGGTCCCCCTTCAGCCCGTTCCAACGCCGCAGTTCCCGGATCTCCAGGCGGTGCTCCCGCGCGATCGCGGCAAGGGTCTCGCCCCGCTTCACCACATGGAAGGCGGAGCGCGCTTCCGGCCTTTCGGCCACCCGTGGCCGCGGCTCCTCCACCGCGCCGGGCAGGCGCACCGTGTCCCCGGGATGCAGGCGCCGCGCGGCCTCGGGATTGAGCCGGATCACTTCGCCCAGGGGAACACCGTGGGCCCGGGCGATCTTCGCCAGCGTATCGCCGCGCCGGGCGCGGATCTCCCGCCCTTCTGACGCGGGGCCGGGAGGCGGTTCGGGCACGGGCTGGTCGGCGACGGGAGCGGGTGCAGGCACGACAGGGGCGGGCACAGATGCTGGGACCGGAACGGCCGTGGAGGGCACCGCCCCTGCGAGGGGAACGGGGGGCGCAACCGGCGGGGCCGCGGGAGCGGTGGGACGGACCTGGGGACCGGGGAGCGTGGCCACGTCGGCGCCCGGCAGGTAGGGGAGCGCCTCCAGGGCCCGCTCGCCGGCGAGTTCGCGCCGGGCCTTCGCGTCCAGCCCTCCGGTTCCCGCGAGGGGCACCCGCAGGCGGCGGCCCGGGCGGAACTGGCGGGCCGTGATGCTGTTCTCCGCCAGCAGATCCTCGGGATCGACCCCCAGCCGGTGGGCCACCCTGGCCAGGGTGTCCCCGCGGCGGATGATGTAGAGGCGCTGCCTTTCGGGCTTGCCGCCCAGACCCTTGGCCAGGGCCCGGGCGCAGATCAGCGCCTTGCCGGGCGGCACGCGGAGCGTGTAGGCGCCAGGCGGGGTGGTGTCGTGCAGGAGCTCGGGATTCAGGTGCCGGAGGGTGGCCACATCGGTTTCAGCCAGCCGGGCGAGGGTGGCCAGACCGGTCCGGGCGGGCACAGGCACAGTCTCATAGGCGAAGGGCGGCAGGGCGTCCAGCTGGATGCCGTAGCGATCGGGATGGCGGCCCACCAGGATGGCGGCGCAGAGCTCCGGCACGTAGTTCTTGGTCTCGTTGCGCAGCCAGCGCGACCGGGCCATGTCCCAGAAGTTCCGGGTCCCGAGGTTCTGCGCGGCGCGATCCAGGCTGAGGGGGCCGGCGTTGTAGCTGCTCACGGCCAGGTACCAGTCGCCGGTGAGTTCGTAGAGGCGCTTGAGATACCGCGCCGCAGCCCGGGTGGCCTTCACCGGATCCCGGCGCTCCTCGATCCAGCGGTTGTAGGTCAGGCCGTAGAGGCGGCCCGTGGACCGGATGAACTGCCACATGCCCACGGCCCGCGCCCGGCTCTTGGCCTCGTTCCGGAAGCCCGACTCGATCACCGCCAGGTAGGCCAGATCCTGCGGGATGCCCTCCTCCGCGAAGACCTGGCGGATCATGGGCAGGTACATCGAGGCCCGGCCCAGGGCGTTCTCCATGAAGCCCTTCTTGGTGGTGGTGAAGAGGTTCACCCAGGTCAGCACCTTGTCGTTCAGGTCGATGGGGAAGTCGTACGAGGTGTCCCGCTCGGCGAGGCGGACCCGCTCCAGCTCGGCCCGCAGATCCTCCCCGGTGAGCGAGACCACCTCCTCCTGCGCCTTGATGCCCGGCTCGGGCTCGGGACCCGCGGTGCCGGGGATCTGCGTCGACAGATCCTGCACCTGCTGGAGGAGCACCTGGACCCCGGGCTTCTGCATGAGGGCCGCGGGCCAGTCCGCGGTGAGGACATCCACCGCGTCCAGGCGATCGGACGCAGTGGTGAAGTCCTCCGCTTCCACAGCCCGGCCGGCCTCTTCCACGAGGGCCTTCAGCCGGGCGATCCGGGTCTCGTCGGTTTCCGGGACCGCCGGCTGCGCCGGGGTCTGGGCCGCAGGCGGCCGCAGGATTCCAGGCTGGACCGGGGGCTGAGCCTGGGGCGCCTGCGCGGGAACGGTCCCCCACGCGAGAAGGACCGTCAGGAGGGGCCAGGCCATGGGCCTAGTGGCTCTCGGCGCTCACCAGGGCCTCGTAGGCCTTGGCGTCCAGCAGCTCGGCGGTCAGGGCGCCCTTGAGGCGCACCTTGACCATCCAGCCCTTGCCGTAGGGATCCTCGTTCACGGCCTCGGGATGATCGGCCAGGGCCGCGTTCACCTCGAGGATCTCCGCCTCCGAAGGCATGTTCAGTTCGGAGACGGTCTTCACGGAC
>JAJYBX010000194.1 GCA_021778785.1 Acidobacteriota bacterium | reverse complement strand
TCCGCGAATCATCGGCGCGGGCCCTGGACGCCGAGGCGAAAGCCCGGCGGCTGTCGCGCAGGGCACCCTGCGCGGAGGGCCTGGAGAGCGGCGGCGGGGCCAGGCCCCCCCGCGTTCTGGAGGGCACCGTCGGCACGACGAGGATTCCATGGACGCACGCACGGCCGATCTCCGAACCTGGCTCACCGACAAGGTGTTCGATCTCTGCGCCCGCGACAGCACCTCCGGGGAGGAGGACGCGCTGCTGCCGGTCCTGCTGCCCCTGCTGGCGGAACTCGGCGCCGAGGTGGTCGAGCAGCCCGTGGCGCCGGGCCGCACCAACGTCCTGGCCACCTGGGGGCGGCCCCGGGTGCTCTTCTCCACGCACCTCGACACCGTGCCGCCCTTCCTGCCGCCCCGCCTCGAGGGGGACCTGCTCCACGGCCGGGGGGCCTGCGACGCCAAGGGCCAGATCATGGCCCAGCTGGGGGCCGTGAAGCGGCTCCTGGCCGAAGGGGCCGAGGGCCTGGCCTGGCTGGGGGTGGTGGGCGAGGAGACCGACAGCGCCGGGGCCCGCGCGGCGATGGGCCTCGCGGACCTGCTGCAGGACCTGCGGGTGCTGGTGAACGGCGAGCCCACGGAGCTGAAGCTGGCCACGGGGCAGCGGGGGGTCCAGCACCTCTGCCTCCAGTGCGCGGGCCGGGCGGCCCACAGCGGCAGCCCCGAGCTGGGGCATGACGCCACCTGGCCCCTGCTGGACTGGCTCCAGCGCCTGCGCGACCTGCCCTGCGCGGCGGATCCGCAGCTGGGGCCCGAGGTGTGGAACCTGGGCCTGCTGCGGGCGGGGGAGGCGCTCAACTCGGTGCCGGCCGCCGCCCGGGCGGACATCCTCCTGCGCAGCCTCCCGGGCAGCGGCTTCGCGGAGGCCGTGCGCCGCCTGGCGCCGCCGGAGGGCGCGATGGAGCTGCGCCTGGACGAGCCGCCGGACCGCTACCCGAAGATCCCGGGCTTCGAACACGCGGCCATGCCCTTCGGCTCTGATGCTCCGGCCCTGCGCGCCCTGGTGCCGGACCGCACCGTGGTGCTGGCGGGGCCGGGGAGCATCACCGTCGCCCACACCCTGGAGGAGCGCCTCGCCCTGCCGGAGCTGGAGGCCGGTGTGGCGTTGAATCTCCGCCTCGCCCGCCACTTCCTGAACGCCTGATCCCAAGGAGCCGACCCATGAGCCACCGCATCCCCGTCACCGTCCTGGGCGCGACCGGCGTCGTCGGCCAGCGCTTCGTGCGGCGCCTGGCCGACCATCCCCTCTTCCGCATCGAGCACCTCGCCGCCAGCGACCGCAGCGCCGGCAAGCGCTACCGCGAGGCCTGCGCCTGGCGCCTGGACGGCGAACCCTACGGCGGCCTCGGCGACCAGGTCATGGGCGAGGGCGCCCCCGAGCACACCCTCTCGCCGGTGGTGTTCAGCGCCCTGGACACGGGTCCGGCCACGGAGCTGGAGCCCGCCTTCGCCCGCGCGGGGGCCCTGGTCTTCTCCAACGCCTCCGCCTTCCGCATGGCGCCCGAGGTGCCCCTCCTGGTGCCCGAGGTGAACCCGGAGCACCTGGAGCTGCTCAAGGTCCAGCGCACCCACCACGGCTGGACCGGGGGCATCGTCACCAACGCCAACTGCACCGCCACCGTGCTGGTGATGGCCCTGGCCCCCCTGCACGCCGCCTTCGGGGTGGAGGCGGTGCTGATGACCTCCATGCAGGCGGTCAGCGGGGCGGGCTATCCCGGCGTGCCGAGCCTGGACATCCTCGGCAACGTGATCCCCTTCATCCGCAACGAGGAGCCCAAGGTGGAGGAGGAGATCCCCAAGATGCTGGGCCGCTTCGCGGGCCGCGCCGTGACGCCCGCGGACCTGGCCGTGAGCGCCCTCTGCCACCGGGTGCCCGTGCTGGAGGGCCACACCGAGGCCGTGAGCGTGCGGCTGCGGGGGAATCCCACCCTGGCGGATGTGCGGGATGCCTGGATGGACTGGTGCCCCGAGCCCCAGCGCCTGGGGCTTCCCTCGGCGCCGGAGTCGCCCATCCGCCTCCATGCGGAGGAGGACCGCCCCCAGGTGCGCCGGGACGTGGAGCTGGACGGGGGCATGAGCATCCACATCGGACGCCTGCGGGTCTGCCCCGTGCTGGGCGTGAAGTTCGCCCTCCTCGGCCACAACACCGAGCGCGGCGCGGCCGGCGGCAGCATCCTCAACGCCGAGCTGGCCCATGCCATGGGGTACCTCCGATGATCGTGATGAAGTTCGGCGGCAGCAGCGTGGCCGATGCCGGGTGCATGCGGCAGGTAGAGACCCTCGTGCGCGCGGCCCTGCCGGAGGCGCCCCTGGTGGTGCTCTCGGCCATGGGCAAGACCACGAACGCCCTCTTCCAGGCGGCCAGGACGGCCGAATCCGGGGACCTTCCCGGTGCCCTGGAGGTGCAGCGGGCCATCATGGCCGCCCATCGCCGGGCCGCGGACGAGCTCTTCGCGGGGGCCGTGCCGGAGTCCCTGGACACGGCCCTCACCGAGCACTTCGGCGAATTGGAGCTGCTGCTGCGCGGCGTGGCGCTGCTGCGGGAGCTGAGCCCCCGGAGCATGGACGCCATCGCCTCCCTGGGCGAGCGGCTCTCCACCCGGATCTTCGCGGAACGGCTGGGCGCGGCCTGGGTGGATGCCCGCACCGTCCTCCGCACGGACGGCGCCTTCGGGGAGGCCACGCCCGAGCCCGCGGCCATCCGCGGGCTGGCGGCGCGGCACCTCGCCCCCCTCCTGGGGGCGGGCCGGGCGGTGGTGACCCAGGGCTACATCGGGGCCACGGAGGATGGCCTCACCACCACCCTGGGCCGCGGGGGCAGCGACTACTCCGCGGCCCTCCTCGGCGCGGCCCTGGGTGCGCGGGAGGTCCAGATCTGGACCGATGTGGAGGGCGTGCTCACCTGCGATCCCCGCATCGTGCCCGAGGCCCTGCCCATCCCCGAGCTGAGTTTCGCGGAGGCCGCCGAGCTGGCGGCCTTCGGCGCCAAGGTGCTCCACCCCGCCACCATCCAGCCCGCGGTGGAGGCCCGCATCCCCGTCACCGTGCGCCACACCCTGAAGCCCCAGGGGCGCTTCACGACCATCGCCGCCGAGGTGCGCACCGGGCGGCCCATCACGGCCCTGGCCAGCCGGGGACCGGTGACGGTGCTCACCGTGAGCAGCTCCCGGATGTTGGCCCAGAGCGGCTTCCTGGCCCGGCTCTTCGAGGTGTTCGGCCGGCGGGGGGTGAGCGTCGATCTCGTGGCGACGGCCGAGGTGAGCGTGTCCCTCACAGTGGAGGCCGACGTGCCCCTCAAGCCCCTGCTCCAGGAACTGTCCGTCTTCGCCACGGTGGCGGTCAGCGAGGACCGCGCCATCATCGCCGCCGTGGGGGAGCGCCTGAAGTCCACCCCGGGCCTGGGCGCCCGGCTGCTCTCCGCCCTGGGTGCCATCAACGTGGAGATGATCAGCATGGGGGCCAACGAGATCAACCTGAGCCTCGTGGTCCGGCGCGACCAGGCGGACGAAGCCCTCCGGCGGCTCCACCGCGTCCTCACGGAGGCCGCATGAGCGCCCCGGAGTTGCGGATCAGCCTCTTCGGCCGGGGCCGGCTGGCTTCGGCCATCGTGGACGCGGCCCGTTCGGCCGGAACGCCCCTGGCCTGGCAGGCGGGGCGCGACGAGGCCCCCGGCGGCCCCGCGGACGTGGCCATCGATGCCAGCGTGGCGGGCGCCGTGGAGGCCCACCTGGACTGGGCCCTGGCCACGGGGACAGACCTGGTGATCGGCACCACGGGCTGGTCGATGCCGGATCTGGAGACCCGCGTCGGAGGGCGCATCGGCGTGCTGACGGCCTCCAACTTCTCCCTGGCCGTGGCCCTGATGGCCCGCCTGGCCACGGTGCTGGGGCGCTTCGCGGCCCTGGATCCGGCCCGGGATCCCTACCTCTTCGAACACCACCACCGCCTGAAGGCCGACGCGCCCTCGGGCACGGCGAAGACCCTGGCGGCAGCGCTCCTGGCGGGCTGCCCGCGCAAGACGGAATGGACCCTCGGGACGCCGCAGCCCCACCAGCTCAGCGTGGGCGTGCTGCGGGCCGGGGCGGAGTTCGGCACCCACACCCTGGGGCTGGATTCCCCCGCCGAGGTGCTGGAGCTCACCCACCGCGCCCGCTCCCGGGCCCCCTTCGCCGAGGGCGCGCTCAGCGCCGCCCGCTGGCTCCGCGGGCGCAAGGGCTGCTTCACCATGGACGACCTCGCCCGCGAGGTGCTGGATCCCCTGTTCGACTTCGGAGGCAAGCCATGACGCTCGATTTGTCCGGACTCTCGGTCGCCCTGGCGACCCCCTTCACGCCCGCGGGCGAGGTGGACCTGCCCGCCTTCCGGAAGCTGGTGCGCCACGTGGTGGCCGGCGGCGTGGACGTGCTGGTGCCCCTCGGCTCCACGGGCGAGGCCGCCACCATCCTCGATTCCGAGCGGGACGCGATCGTCGATGCCTGCCTGGAGGAGGGCGGCGGGCGGCCCGTGGTGGTGGGGACGGGCCACAACGCCACCCGCCACGCGGCCATGTGGACCCGGCGGGCCCAGGGCCTGGGCGCGGCCGGGGCCCTGGTGGTGACGCCCTACTACAACAAGCCCACGCCCTCGGGCCTCGTGGCCCACTTCATGGCCGTGGCCGAGGCCGCGCCGGGCTTCCCCCTCGTGGTCTACAACGTGCCGGGCCGCACGGGCCTCAACCTCACGCCGGCCACCCTGGCGCGGCTCTGGGAGAACCCCCAGGTGGTGGCCGTGAAGGAATCCAGCGGCAACCTGGCCCAGATCGCCGAGATCGCCCGCACCCTGC
>JAJYBX010000193.1 GCA_021778785.1 Acidobacteriota bacterium | reverse complement strand
TGCTGGCCGAGGGCCGGCGTCTGCTTCCCCCCGGCGGGCGGCTGCACGTGCTCTTCGGCTGCGGCGGGGACCGGGACCGCACCAAGCGGCCCCTCATGGCCGCGGCCGTGGCCGCGGGCGCCGACGTGCTCTGGCACACCAGCGACAATCCGCGCACGGAGGATCCCGAGCGCATCCTCGATGACGCGGCCCCGGGCATCCCGGAGACCCTGCGCAAGGACGCGGCCCGCTACCACCGTCTGGCCGACCGCCGGGAATCCGTGCGGCGGGCCCTGGCCGACTGCCGGCCCGGCGACCTGCTGCTCCTCGCGGGGAAGGGCCACGAGCCCTACCAGGAGATCCACGGCGTGAAGCACCCCTACAGCGACCGCAGCGCGGTCGAAGCCATTCTGGGAGGCCGATCGTGAGCGCCCTCTGGTCCCTCTCCGAGGCCTCCGCGCAGGTGGGCGGCGAGATCCTGGGCGACGGCTCCGTCGTTCCAGGCACCCTCTGCATCGACACCCGCGCCCTCCAGCCCGGGGCCTGCTTCGTGGCCCTGCGGGCCGAGCGGGACGGCCACGTCTTCTGCGCCCAGGCGGCGGAGAAGGGCGCCGCGGCCCTGCTGGTGGACGATCCCCAGGACGTGGACCTGCCCCAGCTCGTGGTGCCGGACACCCTGGCGGCCCTGCAGCGCTGGGGCCAGGCGCGGCTGGCGGCCGTGCGGCCGAAGGCCGTCTTCGGGGTCACCGGCAGCGTGGGCAAGACCAGCACCAAGGAGCTGCTGGCCGCCGCCACGGGCGGGTGGAAGACCCCGGGCAACCGGAACAACACCCTGGGCCTGCCCGAGGCGCTGGCCGCCCTGCCGGAGGGCCTGAGTGCCGCGGTGCTGGAGATGGGCATGAGCACGCCGGGCGAGATCCGGCGGCTGACGGAGATCGCCCCCCTGGATTTCGGCGTGGTCACAGTCATCGGCACGGCCCACCTGGAGAACTTCCCCAGCGGCCAGCAGGGCATCGCCGAGGCCAAGGGCGAGCTGGTGGCTGGCCTGCGTCGGAACGGCGCCTGGGCCTTCCACGCCGCCGACCCTTGGTGCCGCTGGGTGGCGGAACAACCCTGGGCCCGGCACGCAGAACCGCTGCCGGTGGGCGAGGGCGAGACCTTCGGCTGGGAGGACGCGGAATCCCTGGGCGCCGCCGGAGAGCGCTTCCGGCTCCGGACGCCCCGGGGGACGGTGCCCGTCCATTTGAAGCTGCGGGGCCAGCACCAGGTCCGCAACGCCGCCCTGGCCGGAGCCATCGCCGTGCGGGCCGGCTACCGCCCCGAGGCCGTGGCGCTGGGCCTGGGGTCCGTGGAGCCCGAAGCGGGTCGCGGACGCCTCCATGCCCTCGCCGGCGGTGGCTGGCTGCTGGACGAGACCTACAACGCCAGCCCCGACTCGATCCTCGCCTGCGCGGAGGCGCTGCTGGAACTCCAGGGCGGCGAGGCCGTGGCCGTGCTGGGCTCCATGCGCGAACTGGGCCCGGAGGCCGCCCGCATCCACGAGGAGACGGGCCGGGCCCTGCGGGCGCGGGGCCTGGCCCGGCTGTGGGTCTTCGGGGACTTCGCCCGGGACTATGCCGCGGGCTTCGGCCCCGGGGCCGAAGCCTTCCCGGATTTCGAGACCCTCCGGGACGGCGGGAACGGGCTCTCCGCGATCCCCGCCGGAGCCCGTATCCTGGTGAAGGGCAGCCGCTACTGGCGCGCGGAACGCGCCGTGGACTGCCTCCTCGCCCGCTGACACGCTGCACTCAGACTCCGGACCATCCATGATCCCCTGGCTTCTCTTCCCCTTCCGCGACGTGGTGCCGGGCTTCTCGGTCTTCCGCTACATCACCTTCCGCGCGGCCATGGCCGCGGCGACGGCCATGCTGCTCAGCCTCGTGCTGGGTCCCTTCGTCATCCGCACCCTGACGGCCCTCAAGATGGGCCAGCACATCCGCGACGTCGGACCCGAGCATCACCGGAGCAAGGCGGGGACCCCCACCATGGGCGGCATCCTCATCCTGCTGGTCATCACCGTGTCCACGCTGCTCTGGTGCGAGCTCAGCAGCGGCGCCATCTGGGTGGTGCTCATCGCCCTGCTCGGGTTCGGCACCGTGGGCGCGTTCGACGACGCCAAGAAGCTGCTGAAGAAGCAGAACCTCGGGCTCACCAGCTGGCAGAAGATGGCCCTGCTCACGGCCATCTCGCTGCTGGTGGCGTGGCTCATCCTGCACTTCGGCCTGCGCGGCGTGGCCACCAGCAAGCTCTCCGTGCCCTTCTTCAAGCGCTTCACGCCGGACGTGGGCATCTTCCTCATCCCCTGGATCTGGCTGGTGATGGTGGGGACCAGCAACGCGGTGAACCTCACGGACGGGCTCGACGGCCTGGCCGCCGGCGGCACGCTCATCGTGTCCCTGACCTACGCCATCCTGGCCTACGCCGTGGGCCACGTGAAGATCGCCGCCTACCTCGTGGTGCCCCATGTGCCCGGGGGCGCGGAGCTGTCCGTGTTCATGGGTGCCATGGCTGGGGCCTGCCTGGGGTTCCTCTGGTACAACGCCCATCCGGCCGAGGTCTTCATGGGCGACACGGGCTCCCTGGGCCTGGGCGGGGCCCTGGGCACGGTGGCCGTCATCATCAAGCAGGAGGTCCTGCTGGTCATCGCCGGCGGGCTCTTCGTGCTGGAGGCCATCAGCGTGATCCTCCAGGTGGGCAGCTACAAGCTCCGGGGCGGGAAGCGCATCTTCCGCATGGCCCCCTTCCACCACCACATGGAACTGGGCGGCCTCCAGGAGACGAAGGTGGTCATCCGCCTCTGGATCACCGCCATCGTCTGTTCGATCCTGGCCCTCAGTTCTCTGAAGCTGCGATAGGCCGCGGCTTCGTCGGCCAGGGCTGGCCGAGGATGAAGCCCTGGCCCCAGGGCACATCGGCATCCATGACCGCCTCCAGCTCCTCCATCGTCTCGATGCCCTCGGCGATGAAGCCGATGCGCATGCGCTGGGCGAAGTGGGACAGGGCGTTCAGGAGCGCGGCCTGGTAGGGCCTGCGATGGACCAGCTCCACGAGGCTGCGATCCGCCTTGATGAAGTCCGGGGCCAGGCGCGCCATGTGGCTGAGGCTGGCGACGCCGGCGCCCAGATCATCCACGGCGATGCGCAACCCGGAGTTGCGGAGCAGCGTCGCATAGGCCCGCAGGGCGTCGGGATCGTGGATCTTCTGCCCCTCGGTGAATTCCATCACCACCAGTTCCGGAGGGATGGGGAGCATCTCGATCCAGCGGGGGAGGGACTCCCAGAAGCCGGGCGCCTCCAGGCTCACGGGCTCCAGGTTCACGAAATGCAGATGGGCGGTGGAACCCGTGCGCGCCAGGGTGCCGAAGGTCTGTTCGAGGAACCGGAGGTCCAGCGTCAGGCGGTCCCCCGGCGACAGGTCCGGGGCCTGGAGGATGGGCCCCACGGGGTGGGCCACCCCCCGGCCGTCCACATGCCGGGCCAGGTACTCCATCGCCACCAGGCGGTTGTCCCGGAGCCGGTACATGGGCTGCACGTGGGAGACGATCTCGCTCTCGCCATTCAGAAGACGCTGGAGGATGCCCTTCGGCATGGCTGCTCCGAACTGGGGCCAGCCGCCAGTGTAATCCCTCGCCCGGGGCCTGGAGACGGTAGGCTTGAACGGGAGGGCGCATGAGGACCGTGGTGATGGGTGCGGGGCGTTCGGGCCTCGCGGCGGCCCGCTTCCTGGCCGGGCAGGGACGCGAGGTGGTGCTGACGGATTCGCGGCCCGATCCCGGGCCGGATCTCGAGATCGCGCTGGCCGAGGCGGGGATCCCCGGCGTGTGGGGCGGGCATCCTCCCGCCCTGCTGGACCGCTGCGGCGAGCTGGTGGTGAGCCCCGGCATCCCGCGCACCGCGCCCTTCGTGGCCGAGGCCCTGCGGCGGGACATCCCCGTCATCGGCGAAATCGAGCTGGCCCACCGCGTCCTCCGCGCGCGCCGGGATGGCAGCCGCGTGCTGGCCGTCACGGGCACCAACGGGAAGAGCACCACCACCGACCTGGCGGCGCACCTGCTCCGGATGTCCGGACTGCCTTCGGTGGCCTGCGGGAACCTGGGCCTGCCCTTCCTGGAGGCGGTGGAACGCGCGGAGCCCGCCACCGTCTTCGTGGTGGAACTCAGCAGCTACCAGCTGGAGTCCGTGGCGGGTTTCCATGCGGAGGCCGCGGCCTTCCTGAACCTCACGCCGGACCACCTGGCCCGGCATGGCGATCTGGAGGGCTACCGCCGCGCCAAGTTGAGGATCTTTGAACGGCAAGGGGAGGGCGACGTGCGCGTGGTGCCCGCCGATCACCCCGAGTGGTGGCAGGATGCGCCCGGCGCCGCGGGGACCCTGCGTTTCGGCTGGACTCCGTGCGAGGCCTGGTGCGATGCGGCGGGGATGCTCCGGCTCGGCGGGGAGGCCCTCCTTCCGCGCCGGGAACTGCGGATCCCCGGGGGCCACAACGTGGAGAACGCCCTTGCCGCCAGCCTGCTGGCCCGGCATGGCGGCGCACGGATCGAGTCGATCCGCGATGGGCTGCGCAGCTACCCGGGTCTGGCCCACCGGATCGCCTTCTGCGGCGAGAAGGGGGGCGTGCAGGCCTACAACGACTCCAAGGGCACCAACGTGGACGCCACCCTCACGGCCATCCGGGCCCTGCCGGGGCCGCTGGTGCTGCTCCTCGGCGGCACGGACAAGGGCGCCAGCTACGCGCCCCTGAGGGAGGCCCTGGAGGGCAAGCTGCGGCGGCTGGTCTTCCTCGGCGAAGCCGTCCCCCAGCTCATGCGGGACCTGGGCGGCCTGCCCCACGACGTCGTCCCCGCCTTCGACGAGGCGGTGGCCGCCGCCC
>JAJYBX010000192.1 GCA_021778785.1 Acidobacteriota bacterium | reverse complement strand
CAGCCCGGGCAGGCCGTCCCCTTCGCCGAAGACCCACCGGCAGCCGCCCTGGGGATCCCAGAGGCCCAGCGTCTTGCGCAGGGCCAGGGCCGATTCGAAGCGGGCGCGGAAGAAGGCCTGGTCCAGGGGGCCGTCGTCGAAGCGGAAGATCCGCGCCGCCAGGGGGTTCGTGGCGCTGGCGGTTCCCACCCCCAGCACGCTGCCGGAATCGTCCGCCACCCGCACCACGGAGGCCTGGGCCGGGGCCGCCTGGGCCCCGCTGTAGATCCAGGGATGCCGCTTGGAGAGCAGGGTCTCCTTGCCGGGCTTGAGGCGGAGCAGCGGGTAGGGCCAGCGCGGGATGTCCATGGATCCAGGGTACCCTGGGGCGATGCGCGCCGCCCTCCTTCTCGCCTCCCTCCTGCTCGTCTCGCACCGGGTCCCGGCGGCCCAGCCTCCGGTACCGGAACCCGGACCGGTGCTCATCATCAGCGAGGATGGCCTGGGCGCCGACGAATTCCGCCCCGACACCATGCCGCAGCTCTGGGCCCTGGCGGAAGCGGGCCGCCACGGCGCCGTACTGCCCCCCTTCCCCGCCACCACCTTCAACGGCCACGTGACCCTGGCCACGGGCTGCTGGCCCGAGCACCACGGCGTGGTGGCCAACGCCTACCTCGAGCCCTCGGACCACCACCTGGTCCGGTACGCCGGCCGGGCAGAGGACATCCAGCGCGAGCCCCTCTGGGCGGCCGCCACCCGCAGCGGCGTGCGCACCGCGGTGTACCACTGGGTGGGGGCCACGGGCCCCTGGCAGGGCGTCTCCCCCTGGCGGATGCAGGCCTTCCGCCTGGGCCACCCCGACACCGAGGGCATGGCCTGGTGCGAGTCGGCCCTCAGGGATGGCGCGAAGCTGGTGATGGCCTACCTCTCCGGCACGGACGAGGAGGGCCACCTGCACGGCCCCGGCAGCCCGGAGGTGAAGGCCAAGCTGAAGCAGCTGGATGAAGAGCTGGCCCCCTGGCTCACCCGGCTGAGGGCCGAACACCCCGGTCTGCGCGTCCTCCTCACCGCGGACCACGGCATGGCACCCATGCGCCGCCGCATCTCCCTGCCCAAGGTGCTGAAGGGGCTCCCGGTGGAGCTGATCGCCCACGGCGGCAGCGCCTACATCTACCTCCGGCGGCCGGCGGATGCCCGGCGCGCCGCGGCCCGCCTGCGGAAGGCCGGCCTCACGGTGTGGACCCGCGCCGAGGTGCCCGCCCGCTACCACCTGGGCGGGAGCGCCCGGGTGGGCGACCTCGTGGTCCTGGCGCCCGAGGGCACCTGGCTCTCCCAGGCCCGCACCGCCCGGGAAGCCGCGACCGAGCGCCACGGGCGCGCGGGGGCCCACGCCTACGTGCCGGAGGTCGCCGCCATGCGGGCCTGGCTCGTGGTGCTGGGTGACGGCCAGGGCCCTCTGGCGGACGTCCCCGCTTGGGACGTGGCTCCGACGGTGGCGCAGTGGCTGGGCATCCGGTGGGCCCAGGCCCCGGATGGCCGCCCGGTCGCCGCCTTGATGGAAACGCCGAAGTAGGGCTCTATTCCACCACGGCGTCCTGGATGATCACCGGCTTCGCGGGCAGGGCCGGGAAGTCGCTCCGGGCATGGCTGATCTTGACGTGCGCGATGCGGTCGGCCACGTCCATGCCCTTCACCACCTTCCCGAAGACGCAGTAGCCCCAGGTGTTGCCATCCTTCTTGCTCTTGAAGTCGAGGGAGGGGTTGTTCACCACGTTGATGAAGAACTCCGCGGTGGCGCTGTCCGGATCGCCCGTGCGGGCCATGGCCACGGTGCCCCGGACGTTGTGGAGCCCCGCGGCCCCGGAGCGGTCGGCCTCGTTGGGGATGGGCGCCTCCGTGCGCTTCTTCCCGAGGTAGTCCACGTAGCCGCCGCCCTGGATCATGAAGCCCGGGATCACGCGGTGGAAGATCGTGCCCTTGTACTGGCCCTTCCGGACGTACTTCAGGAAGTTCTCCACGGTCTTCGGCGCGGCCTGCGGCTCCAGCTCGATCACGATCACGCCCAGGGAGGTGGTGAGCTTCACCCGGGGCTTGGGCGCCGCGGACAGGGCCACGGCGGCGAGGGACAGGAGGCAGACGAGGAAGCGGCGCATGCGGATCTCCCTGAGGACCGCCCCAGCTTAGCGCGGAGCCTCAATAGGCGTGGAGCGCCTTCGCCAGCGCGTCCCGCTGCCCCTTGAAGCCCGGCTCGTCCCGGGCCTGGAGGATCTGCGCCCGGGCCGCCTCCGACTGCCCCAGCCGGAGCAGCGCCTGGGCCCGCATCAGCGCCACCCAGCCCCGCTGCGAAGCCGCCGCCGGCTTCGCCGGGTAGAGCGCCAGGGCCCCCTTCGCATCGCCGGCCTGGAAGCGGAGATCGGCCACCAGGATCGCCAGGGGTTCCCGGACCTCGCCCTTCTCGGGCGCATGGGCCAGCCAGCCTTCGGCCTCCTTCAGGCGCTGGGCCGGGGTCTCCCCCTGGGCCATGGGACGCTGGAGCAGTTCCGTCACGAGTTCCAGCCGCCCGGCCCCGGGCCGCACCCGGGCCAGCGACGCACGGAGCCGCGACCAGTCCCCCCGCGCCGCCTGGGCCTGGGCCCGCTGCAGGGCTTCGTCCGGCGTCCCTCCCGAGGCTGGAAGAAGGCGCAGGACGGCCAGGGACTGGGCCTCGGGATCGGCCTTCGCCAGCGCCGCCTTGCGGAGCGAAGCCCGCTCCTTCGCGGGCGCCTCCGGCAACAGGTCCGGCACGGTGCCAAGCAGGCCCTGGGCGGCCAGCAGTTCCACCACGCCGCGCCGCTGCTTCGCGTCCAGGGCCCCGAAGGCCCCGGGCTTGAGCCGCGCCAGCAATTCGCCGGCAAAGCCCTTCGCCAGGCGCTGGTCCACCCAGGCGCTCCAGGCCCGCTTCCAGAGGGACTGCACCTCGGGTTGGCCCCGGCGCCAGACGGGCTCCATCCGTTCCACCAGATCGAGGGCTTCCTCCCACATCGATTTCGACGTCAGGAGGCGGAGTTCCACGAGCTGGGCCCGGCCCTTGGGCAGGCCCTTCCCGCCCTTGCGGATCTCCGCCAGGAGGGATTCGGCGGTGGGCAGATCCTTGCCGTTGGGCAGGCTCCCGTCCGTGAGCAGGTTGGCCAGGGCCAGGCGAGCGTCATCGGCTTCCGGGGCCTTCGGATGGTCCTGGATGAGCTTGCGGAGGACCTCGGCCGAGGCCTTGGCGTCGCCGGATGTCCCGAGGAGCCGCCCGTACGCCAGTTCCACCCTCGGGAGCAGGGGGCTGGCGGGGTAGAAATCGGTCAGCGACTTCCGCACGCCTTCCGCCTGTTCACGCTCGCCAGCGGCGCAGAGCACTTCCGCCATGGCGGCCAGACCACGCTCGGAGGGCTTCTCCTGGTTCGCCATGGGCTCGAGGGCCTGCACGATGGGCAGCCCCTCCAGGGGCCGGCCCTGCTGGACCAGGGTCCACAGCATCAGTTCCTGGGCCTTCCGCTTCTGCTCCGCCGGAATGTCGGCGGCCAGGGCCCGGTGCAGCCGGGTCTCCGCCTCGGGGTAGCGGTTCCGGGCCACCGCATCCTGGGCCAGGATCACCTGGGCCTCTGCGGTGTAGGGCGACTGCGGCCACTGCCGCTCCAGCTTCCGGAGGGAGACGGCGGCCCCGCCCAGGTTCCCGAGCCGGGCCTCCAGCACGCCCTGGACGTAGAGGACCACCTCCCGTTCAGGCACCCGGCTGGAATGGAAGGTATGGTTCCGCAGCCGCTGCAGGACTGCGCGGATGGAGGCCGGATCCTGGGCCGGGAGGGCGTCCTTGGCCAGTTCCGCGGCCTGGGCATCGGTCATGCGCCCCTGGGGCCGGCCGGCCCGGGGCGGTTCCGCGGCTCCGGCCTGCGCGGTCACCGTTCCCAGGAGCAGCGCGAGGGCCCCCGGCTGCCAGCGCCAGTTCACGCCAGCCACCGCGCGAGGAGGGTCTTCTTCGCCTGGTCGAACTCCTCCTCCGAAAGCAGTCCCTTCGCCTTCAGGGCCGCCATCCGCTCCAGGTCGGCCAGGGGGTCCACCGCCGGCGCCGTGGAGGGGGCCGCCGGCGTGATCTGGTTGGCCAGGATCTCCATCCGCCCCAGGGTGGTCTCCAGGCGTTCCGCCCGTTCCGTGAGCTCCTTCACGCGGGCCCGCAGTTCATCCCGCTCGTGGGCCAGGGTCCGGCGCTCCATCAGGCGGCGCAGGGTGTTCCGGAACTGGTCGATCTGCATGGGCTTGGTGACGAAGTCGAAGGCCCCGATCTCCATGGCCTCGGTGGCCTCCCGCACGCTGCCGAATCCCGTGAGCACCAGCACGGTGCAGCTCGGATTCATCTTGAGGGCCGTCTTCAGCACGTCCATGCCCGACTTGCCCGGCATCACCAGGTCCGTGATGACGAGATCGAAGGGGGGATGGGCCTCCTTCAGGATCTTCTCGGCGGCCTCGCCCGTGGCGGCGGCGGTGACCTGGAACCCCTCGCCCTGGAGCAGGGTGGAGAGGGTCTCCCGGGGCATGGGGTCGTCATCCACCAGCAGGAGGCTCGGCGATGGCATCTGGGGGGGGACGATGGGTCGGGTCAAGGGCGGGGTCCTACGGATGAGGTGATCAACACTCTTTCGGTCCATTGTGCCCGG
The DNA here is from genome assembly GCA_021778785.1 of Acidobacteriota bacterium. GTDB lineage: Bacteria > Acidobacteriota > Holophagae > Holophagales > Holophagaceae > Geothrix. Next base: position 275 of record JAJYBX010000192.1, on the reverse strand, counting down.
CCCTGGAGCCCGGGGGGCCAGGCATCAGGCGGCCCCCCTCAGGCGGTAGACGAAGGCGAGCACCTGGGCCACGGCCTGGTAGAGGTCCCTGGGAATGGGCTTGTCCACCTCCACCGTGCGGTAGAGGGCGCGGGCCAGTTCCGGGCGCTCCAGGGTGGGGATGCCCACCTCCCGGGCCCGCTCGCGGATCTTCAGGGCCAGGTGGTCCAGCCCCTTGGCCACGCAGACGGGGGCCGAGGTCTTCTCGTCGTACCGGAGGGCCACCGCCACGTGGG
>JAJYBX010000191.1 GCA_021778785.1 Acidobacteriota bacterium | reverse complement strand
CACCGTGGCCCTGCTCGCCGGCGGCCAGCTGGTGCTGAGCCAGCACCTGGGGGACCTCGCGAGCGCCGAGGGCGCCGATCTGCTGGCCCGCACGGTGGAGGATCTGCTGGCCTTCTTCCGGGTGCGGCCCGAGCGCCTGGCCTGCGACCTCCACCCGGACTACGCCAGCACCCGCCTTGCGGAGCGGCTGGCGGCCGAGTGGAAGGTGCCCCTGGTCCGGGTGCAGCACCACCATGCCCATGGTGCGGCCTGCGCCGCAGAGCACGGCCTGCGCGGGCCTGCACTGGCCCTGGCCTGGGACGGCACGGGCTACGGAGCCGATGGCACGATCTGGGGCGGCGAGGCCCTGGTGGTGGGCGGGGCGGGATTCCGCCGGGTGGGTCACCTGAAGCCCTTCCCCCTGCCGGGCGGCGAGGCGGCGGTGAAGGACCCCCGGCGCAGCGCGGCCGGCCTCCTGGCGGCCACCCTCGGACCGGAAGCCCTGCCGGAGGCCCTCCCCGGGGCCTTCGGGGAAGCGGAGCGGGAGGTCCTCCGCACCATGCTGGCCCGGGACCTGAACTGCCCGCGGACCTCGAGCCTGGGTCGGCTCTTCGATGCCGTGGCGGCCCTGTCCGGCATCCGGACCCGTCCCGGCTTCGAGGGGCAGGCCGCCATGGAGCTGGAGTTCGCGGCCGAGCGCTCGGCGCCCCACCGGGCCTACGGCTGGGCCTTCTCCGGCCAGGAGGTGCGGATGGCGGATCCCGCACCTCTGGTGGAGGAGCTCCTGCGCGACCGGGCCGCCGGGGTGGCGCCCGAGGCGCTGGCCCGGCGCTTCCACGGGGCCCTGGCGGACCTGGCCCTGGCCTGGGCGCGCCACGCGGGCCTCCGGGACGTGGTGCTGGCCGGCGGCTGCTTCCAGAACGCCCTGCTCACAGCCGGGGTCACCGGGCGCCTCTCGGCGGCCGGCTTCCGCGTCCACCGCCACCGCCGCTTCCCGCCCAATGACGGATCCATCTCCCTGGGACAGGCCGCGGTGGCGGCTGCTACAGCTTGAAGCCCTCCACGGCGGCCCGGAGCCCTTCGGCCACCTGGGCCAGGTCGGCAGCGGTGCGGGTGATCTCCTGGACCGTGGCGGAGAGCTCATGGGTGGCCGAGGCGTTCTGGGCCAGCTGTGAATTGTTCTCCGCCACGAGCACGTTCACTTCTGCGCTGGTGTCCGACTGCGCCTTGGCCGCGGCGCCGATGCCCTGGAACTGGCCCGCCACATCGGAGATGCGCTGCCGGATGTCGTCCAGGCTCCCCAGGGTGGTGTCCACCCCCTGCACGCCAGCCTCCACCGCCTCCTGGGTGCGCTGGATGAGCTGCTCGATCTCGCCCGCGGCGCTGCGGGAGCGGTCCGCCAGCTTGCGGACCTCCTCGGCCACCACGGCGAAGCCCTTGCCCATGGCGCCGGCCTTGGCGGCCTCGATGGCGGCGTTGAGGCTGAGCAGGTTGGTCTGCCGGGCGATCTCCTGGATGACGGTCACGGCCTTGACGATCTCGGCGGTGGCGCCCCGGATGTCCGAGATGCCCCGGGCGGCCGTCTCGCCGGCCTCGGCGCTGCGCGCGGTGGCGGCCACGGCGCCCTGGGTCTCCCGCGCCGAGTCGTTCACGTGGTCGGCCACGTCCGAAGCCCGGGCCTTCAGCTGGGCCATGGCATCGTTCACCTGCTCGCCGGAGACGCGGAGCCGCTCGCTCACCTCGGCGATCTGGGCCACGGCCCGGGCCATCTCGTCCGAGGAGGCGGCCAGCTCGGTGGATCCGGCGGCCACCCGCTCGCTGAAGGCGGCGAACCCCTTGATGGTGCCGTGGAGCTGGGCGTTGTAGGCGTTGAAGGCCTGGGCCACCTCGCCCACCTCGTCCTGGGTGAGGACCGGCAGGCGGAGGGTGAGGTCGGAGGTGCGGAGCCCCTGGGCCATGGCGAGGATGGGCGCCGAGACCCCGCGGGCCATGGCCAGGCTGGCCAGGACCACCAGGATGGCGAGGATGGCCAGGGGAATGGCCGAGGACAGCGCCAGGGTGCGGAGTTCGGTCTGGACGTCGTCCACGTAGACCCCGGTGGCCAGGTCCCAGCCCCACGGGGCGAATCGGCGGATGTAGCTGATCTTGGGGCGGACCTTCCCGCCGGGGAGCACCTGGTCGTAGTCCACGAAGCCGCCGGCGGGGGCACCCGCGGCCTCGTCCATGGCGGCAAAGTGGCGTTTCCCGTGGGCATCCTTGGTCTGGCTGAGGTCCTTCCCATTCAGGTCGGGCTTGATGGGATGGGCCACCATGCGGGGCCCCGGGGCCTGGATCCAGAGGTAGTTGTCCCCGTCGTAGCGCATGGCCAGGACGTCCCCCGTGGCCTGCTGCTGGGCCTGTTCGCGCGTCAGTTCCCCCTTCTGGACCCGGGCTTCGAGCCCCTGGACCAGGTTGAAGGCCGTTTCCACCACCTGCCGGGCCCCGTCCTTCCTCGCCTCCAGGTAGCGCCGCCCGAAGGCCGGCAGGAGGTAGGCATAGACCACGAGCAGGAAGATGCCCAGGGGCGCCAGGCCCAGCGCCAGGGTCTTACGATAGATGGAGAGCCGCTTGAACATGTCGTCTCCCGAGGCCGGGTGGGCCGTGGATAGGTTTCGGCCACCCTGGCCGGGTCCGTGATTTCGGATCGCCGAAGGGGGGCAGGATCGGGCCATGGCCCAGGAACCCTCCACCTTCCCCGGGGCTCGGTCCGCCCTCGGGAGCGCGGCCTCCACCACCGCCACCTCCCCTGCGCAGCGGCGGCCCGGGGGCCCGCGTCATGGCGGGATTTCAGGGGAAGCGGTAGACCATGGCATTGATGTTCATGCCTGCGCCCACGGAGGCGAACACCACCTGATCGCCGCTCCCCAGGGATTGGCCCTCCAGCCTCCCCTTCAGGATCAGGTCGAGGAGCGTGGGCACCGTGGCCACCGAGCTGTTGCCCAGCCAGGACACCGTCATGGGCATGATGCCCGGGGGTACCTCCGCCACGCCGAAGCGCTTGAACAGGCGCTTGAGGATGGCCTCGTCCATCTTCCCGTTGGCCTGGTGGATCAGCACCTTGTCCACCTGGGCCAGGGTGAGCCCCGCCCGTTCCAGGCTCTGCTGGACCACGCCGGGCACCGTGGCGAGGGCGTATTCGTAGAGCGTGCGGCCCTTCATCTTGAGGGTGAGCGGATCATCCCCGGCCGCGCGGTGGAAGGACCGGTCCATCCGCAGCAGGCCGGCATGCTCCAGGGTGTCGGAGCGCACGGCGTGCGAGAGGATCCCCACCCGCTCCGGATGGATCTGGGCCTCCAGCACCACCGCCCCCGCGCCATCTGCGTAGATCATGCTGTCCCGGTCGCAGGGATCGCACACCCGGGAGAGGGTCTCCGCGCCGATGACCAGCGCCCGCTTCGCATCCCCCGACCGCAGGAAGTAGTCGGACTGGATCACCGCCTGGAGCCAGCCGGGACAGCCGAAGGGGAGGTCGTAGGCGACGCAGGCCGGGTTGGCGATGCGGAGCCGGGCCTTGACCCGCGCGGCCAGGGTCGGGACGAAATCCGACCGCCGGTGGTCCGCCTTCACGTCCCCGAAATTGTGGGCGACGATGAGGTAGTCCAGGGTCTCCGGATCGATGCCGGCCGAGGTCAGGGCCTGCCCCCCGGCCTCGAAGGCCAGGTCCGACGCCACCTGATCGTCCGTGGCGTAGCGGCGTTCGGAGATGCCCGTGATCTCCTCGAACTTCGCGACGATCCGCGCCGTCTCCCCGTCCGGATACGGCTGGCCGGCCTCCTGGAAGAAGGTGTGGTCCAGGAACGCCGCGTTGGGGATCTTCCGGGAAGGGATGCAGCTTCCTGTTCCCGTGATGACAGTCTGCGGCTGAGTCATCCCTTCCTCCCCAGGCCTGCAAGGCCGTCGGTCCCTAAGGAATATTCGATTCCAGCCCGGTTCCCCAGGGATTTCTGCCTCATCTGCCAGATCGGACCGGCCCGGGTGACGAACCGTCAGATTCCCTCGGGGGCGGCCCGGGGCAGCCGCCTTCCGAGCCCGTACCAGGCGATGACACCCAGGGTGATGGCGCCCCCCAGCAGGGCCCAGGGGGAAGGCCGCTCGCCGATGCCCAGGAACACCCAGATGGGATTGAAGACGGCCTCCAGGGTGCCCGTCACCACGGCGGCCGTGGCCGTGAGGTGGCGCATGCCGGCGTTGAAGAGGAGGTACGCCACGCCGATCTGGAAGATGCCCAGGTAGAGCAGGATCGCGGACTGGGGCAGGGTGGGGTGGAAGCCGGGCAAGGCCAGGGGGGCGCAGAGGACCGCCACCAGCAGGTTCCCGGCCACGATGGCGCCGATGGGATCCTGCCCGGGATTCCGCTGGCCCCGCAGTTTCAGGGTGAGGGTGAAGAGGGCCAGGCAGAGGCCCGCGGCCATGCCGAGCAGGTTCCCCGCCAGCCGGCCCGCCTGCAGGCGGCCCACGAAGAAGAGGGCCATGGCCCCCAGGGTGAGGCCCACGGCGGCGAGATCCCTTCCCTGGAGGCGCCGCCCGAAGACCCGGGGCTCCAGGAACACCAGGTAGATGGGGGCGGAGAACTGCAGGAAGATCGCGTTCGCGGCGGTGGTGAGCTTGGTGGCGGCCACGAAGCAGACCAGCACCCCCGCGTAGGCCACGGCGCAGGCCCAGCCGAGGGCATCCAGGCGCAGGGCCGCGCCCCGGCCGCGTATGAGCACCACGGCGGCGATGGTGAGGGCGGCCACCAGGCTCCGGGCCCCGGCGATCTGCAGGGCCCCCAGGGGCAGCACCTTGATGAAGAGGCCGCTGGAGCTCCACAGCAGCGCCGCCGCAGCCACCAGGGCCGCGCCGCGCCGGGGATTCTCGATCGCTTCCATCGGTCCATTGGACCACGGGCGGCTTGTGACCCCGGTTCGTCCGCCCCGGACCTACCCTTCCGGCGGGAGGTCCCCATGT
>JAJYBX010000001.1 GCA_021778785.1 Acidobacteriota bacterium | reverse complement strand
GTTCTGCGTCATGCTGCCGGATCAGGCCCCGGCGGGGGCCCCCAGCCGGTAGCCCACGCCGACCACGGTCTCGATGTGGGCCGCGGCGGCCTCGCCCAGCTTGGCCCGGACCCGGCGCACATGGGCGTCGATGGTGCGGCTCTCGCCCAGGTAGTCCAGGCCCCAGACCTGCTGGAGGATCTTCTCCCGGGTGAGCACCCGGCGGGGATTCTTCAGGAAGTAGGCCAGCAGTTCGAATTCGCGCCGGGTGAGGTCCACCAGCTGCCCGTCCACGCGGGCCGTGTGCATGTCCAGGTCCACGCTGATGGGGCCGAAGCTGAGCTGGGGGGTGCGCTCGGAGGTCTCGGTGGGCGTGGAGCGGCGGAGGATCGCGCGGAGGCGGGCCGCCAGCTCGCGGGCGGAGAAGGGCTTGGAGATGTAGTCGTCCGCACCCAGTTCCAGACCCAGCACGCGGTCGATCTCCTCGCTGCGGGCCGTCACCAGCAGCACGGGCAGGCCGCGATGGACAGGATCGGTCCGGATGGCGCGGAGCACATCCAGGCCATCCATGTCGGGCAGGCTCAGGTCGAGCAGGGCGGCCTCCAGGCGCGGTCCCTGGGCCGCCCCGGCGAGGGCCTGCAGGGCCTCCTTGCCGGTCCCCACGGAGGAGACGCCGAAGCCCTCCCGGCGGAGGTGCTGTTCGAGGCCGAGACGGATCTCGGTGTCGTCTTCGAGGAGGAGGATCTGGGGCATGGGCTACTCTACTGCGCTGCCGCGGAGGTAGGGATGCTTGGCGCTCCGTCCCTCGAGGATGTAGAGCACCTCCTCCGCGATGTTCGTGGCCTGGTCCGCGATGCGCTCCCAGTTCTTGATGACCAGGATGAGGTGGCTGGCCCGCTCGATGCAGAGGGGGTCGGCCAGCATGATGCGGAGGAGCTCCCGGTAGAGCTGGCCGTACAGCTCATCCACGGCGTCGTCGCTCTGGATGACGGCGCGGGCCAGGGCGGCGTCTCGGCCCACGAAGGCATCCACGGCGCGGCGCACCATGCTGCGGGTCTCCTGGCCCAGCCGGTCGAGGCGGCCTTCGGGGAGGATCGGCGGATGCACGATGGGGGCCCGGCGGGCGATGTTGCAGCAGTGGTCGCCGATGCGCTCCAGCTCGGGGATGATCTTCAGGCTGGAGGCGATCAGGCGGAGGTCCGTCGCCGCCGGGGAATGGAGGGCCAGGAGGTCCACGCAGAGCTGGTCCAGTTTCAGCTCCCACTCGTCCAGCTGGCGGTCCAGCTCGTTCACCCGGTCGGCCTTGGCGGAGGAGCGCTCCGCGAGGGCCTGGATGGTCAGCTCGATCATCTCCTCCGCGAGGCCGGCCATCGCCATGATGCCGTCCCGCAGGTTCTTGAGTTCAGTGTCGAATAGCCGCATCAGCCGAATCTCCCGGTCAGATAATCTTCCGTCATCCGTTCCCGAGGGGTGGTGAAGATCCGCTCGGTCAGGTCCATCTCGATCAGTTTGCCCAGCCAGAAGAAGGCCGTGTAGTCGCTCACCCGCGCCGCCTGCTGCATGTTGTGGGTGACGATGACGATGGTGAGGTTCTCCTTCAGCTCGACGATGAGCTCCTCGATCTTGGCGGTGGCGATCGGGTCCAGGGCCGAGCAGGGCTCGTCCATGAGCAGGACCTCGGGGTTCACCGCCAGGGCCCGCGCGATGCAGAGGCGCTGCTGCTGCCCGCCGCTCATGCCGGTGGCGCTCTCCTTGAGCCGGTCCTTCACCTCGTCCCAGAGGGCGGACTTGCGCAGGGCATCCTCCACGATGCCATCCAGGGTGGCCTTGTCCTTCATGCCGAAGAGCCGGGGGCCGAAGGCCACGTTCTCGTAGATGGACTTGGGGAAGGGATTGGGCTTCTGGAAGACCATGCCCACCCGGCGGCGGAGGTCCACCTCGTCGATGCCGCCGCGGTAGATGTCCACGCCATCGATCTGCATGTCGCCGCTCACCTTGACCGCGCTGGAGACCTCGTGGATGCGGTTGAAGCACTTCAGGAAGGTGCTCTTGCCGCAGCCGCTGGGGCCGATGATGGCGGTGACGCGCTCCGCGTGGATGTCCAGGGAGAGGCCATCCAGGACCTTCTTCTCGCCGTAGCGGAAGTCCATGTTCCGGACGGACAGCTTGACGGGCTTGGTTTCGGGGGTCTGGGGGCTGAGCATCAGCGGGTCCGTCGGCGGATGAATCGGTCCAGGAGCCGGACCGAGAGGTTCAGGACGAGCAGTACCACGATCATGACCGCGGCGGTTCCCGCGGCGATCTCGCGGGCATCGGGCAGGGTGCCGTCGGACGTCACATACCACAGATGGACCGACAGGGTCTCTCCCGGAACCGTGAGCCGGAAGTCCGGGAAGGTCTGGCTGGTGTTGGTCCCGGCCGTGAAGACGAGGATGGCGCTCTCGCCGAAGGCGCGGCCGGCGGTGAGGACCAGGCCCGTGAGGATGCCGGTGGCGGCGTAGGGAAGGGCGACCTTCAGGATGGTCTGGAGCCGGGTGGCGCCCAGACCGTAGCTGGCCTCCTTCAGCTCCCGCGGCACGCCCAGGAGGCTCACCTCGGTGACGCGGGTGATGACCGGGATGTTCAACAGGGCGAGGGTGACCGCGCCGGAACGGATGGAGAAGCTCCAGCCCATCATCTGGACGAAGACGATCATGCCGAACAGGGCCAGCACGATGGATGGGGTGGCGGCCAGGGTCTCGATGCAGAGCCGCAGGAACCGGAGGATCCGGCCCTGGCCGGCGTACTCGGCCATGTAGATGCCCGCGCCGAGGCCGATGGGCAGGGAGATCGCCAGGGAGAGGGCCACGAGGTAGAGGGAGTTGAAGATCTCGGGCTTGATGCCGCCGCCCGCGTCCAGGGTCTCGGGCATCCGGGTGAGGAAGCCCAGGTTGAGGACCGGCCAGCCCTGCTTCAGGATGGCCCCCACGAACACGGCGAGGACGGCGATGAAGGCCAGGGCGAGGCCCCAGAGGGCCAGGCGCATGACCCGGTCGGTGACCCTGGACAGGCGGCGAGGGCGGTAGGAGATCGCGGCAGGCATCAGGCGTTCCTCTGCCGGCCCAGCCGGCGCGTGGCCAGGATGATCAGCATGGTCATGAGGTAGAGCAGGAGCCCCATGGCGAACAGGAGGTTGTTCCAGGTGGACCCGGCGGCGGTGTTCGGGAGTTCCTGGACCAGTTCCGTGGTCAGGGTGGCGGCAGGCGTGAAGAGGAAGCGGAGGATCGGGGTCTGGTCGGTGGACTGGCGCATGAGGGCGATCCACTGCGGATTGTTGCCGATGACCATCTGGATGGCCATGGCCTCGCCGATGGCCCGGCCCAGGCCGAGGACCGTCGCCGTCAGCAGCCGCGGCCGCGCCGCGGGGATGAGCACGTGCCAGATGGCCTGCCAGCGGGTGGACCCGAGGGCCTGGGATCCCTCCTCCAGGGTGAGGGGGAGGGACTCGAAGGCGTCCGTGGACAGGCTCACGATGGTGGGGACGATCATCACGGCGAGGATGGCGGCGGATACGGCGAATCCGGCGGCGGGAGAGTCCGAGAGCCACTTCCCGCTCACCCAGGGCAGCACCACCATGAGGCCGAAGATGCCGTAGACCACGGAGGGGATGCCCACCAGGAGATCCATGACCTGGCGCATCAGGGTCTTCATCCAGCCCGGGGCCAGCTTGGCGATGAAGACGCCGGTGAGGATGCCCGCAGGGGCTGCGATCAGGAGGGCGAGGCCGGTCACGGACAGGGACCCGGCGATGAACGGGAGGATCCCGAACTTTCCGGAGTTGGGGTCCCAGTCCGTCGAGAGGAAGACTTCTTTCAAGGTGAGGATCTTGTCGGTGTTGCCGGCCAGGGGCATGAATGCCCCGACGCCCCGGGCCGCCAGGAAGTAGAGGATCCCGCCGATCAAGGCGACGACCAGGAGGCCGCAGGCCAGGAAGAGGAGGTGCGACCAGCGGTCGGCCAGCCGCTGGAGGCGGCTGTGGCGGAAGGCCGGCTCCTTCGGGAGGGATTCCAGGACGAGGCTCTCCTGCGCAGGATCCGAGGCGCAGGGAGGGGCTTCGAGCAGGCTGTCGGGTGCGTCTGGCATGGGGCCGCCTTTACATGCCGTCACCCGGCGAGGGCGCCGGGTGACGTGGGGCAGGTGCTGGGCAGGTGATTAGAGCTTCGTCTTCAGGGATTTCACGTAGGCGACGGGCATGTAGCCGGCCTTGAGGACGGTGGTGTCCTGGAAGTGCTGGCTCAGCATGTAGCCCAGGAAGTCCTCGGCCACCTTCAGGACCTGGGGATTGGTCTTGGCGGGGTTGGTGTAGGCGTGCCCGAAGGAGAAGAGGGGGTACTTCCCGGAGCTCACGTCCTGCTTGGTGCAGGAGGCGCCGTTGTAGGCGATGCCGACGAAGCGGCCGTTGGCGCGGTTGAGGAAGTCCAGCTCGATGAAGGAGACGGCACCCATGGTGGTGGCCACGGTGTTGGCCACGGCACCCGAGGAATCCTGCACCAGCTGGTTGTTGCTGAACTCCTTGCCGTGGAGCACCGTCTGCTGCTGGACGGCGCGGGTGCCGGAGGAGGTGGGGCGGTTGACGCGGACGATCTTCTGGTCCTTGCCGCCGACTTCCTTCCAGTTGTTCACCTTGCCGGTGAAGACGTCCTCGGCCTGCTGGGCGTTGAGGCTGGCGACGCCGACGCCGGGGTGGGCGATCAGCGTGAAGGGCTCGATGACGAGGTTGTAGTTGCGGATGCCGGTCTTCTCCTGATCAGGGGTGGCGAACACATCGGAGATGCCGATGGTGCAGCCGCCGCTGACGACCTGGTTGAGGCCGGTCATGGAGCCGCCGCCGCTCACGGCGATCTGGACGCCGGGGTGGGACTTCATGTAGTCCTCCGCGGCCTTCTTGACCAGGGGGCCAAGGGCGGTGGAGCCCATGACGGTCACCGTCTGGGCGAACGCGGCCGGGGCCAGCAGGAGCGCGGTCAGGGCCGCACGGACGAGGGAACTGGACTTCATGGATGCCTCCTTCATGGATCCAAGCCTGAAGGGGGGGTGTGAATCCCCAAGTCGTCTGCTGTGACATCACTGTAACTTCGCCTTCGATCCTGCTTGCCCCGGGAGGAACAAGTTGTTTTAATGTCTGAAGATCCTGCGGGTAGATCGAGGCAGTCGCCTCCTGATCCCGGGGATTGGTCCCCCGTTTCCATCCGGGCGGCCGAAGCCAGGGCAGGGCCCCCTTCGGCATCCCGACCTTCCATCCCCCATCACCATTCCAGGGCCGCCGGGCCCGCCTTGCGCCAGCCGCGGTCCGCGGCCTCCGGCCCCAGAGGAGCATCCTTGAAACCCAATAAAATCATGATGATCAACGCCACGGACCCGGAAGAGATCCGCGTGGCGACCCTGATCGACGGCGTCCTGTTCGACTACGACGTCGAGTTCCTGCACAACGAGAAGATCAAGGGGAACCTCTACAAGGCCAAGGTCGTCCGGGTGGACACCAGCCTCCAGGCGGCCTTCGTCCACTTCGGCGGCCAGAAGAACGGCTTCCTGCCCCTGGGCGAGCTCCCCAGGGACATGAGCGGGGACGGCCGCCGGGGCCGCATCCAGGATGTCCTCCAGCGCGACCAGGAGATCCTGGTCCAGGCCGTGCGCGAGGAACTGGGCTCCAAGGGCGCCATGATGACCGGCCAGATCAGCCTGGCGGGCCGCTACCTGGTCATCACACCCGGGAATCCCGTGAACGGCATCAGCCGCAAGATCGAGGGCACCGAGGAACGCCGCCACTTCAAGCAGCTCATCGATACCCTGGACATCCCCTCGGACATCGGCGTCATCGTGCGGACCGCGAGCCTGGGCGTCACCAAGGAGGACTTCCAGCGCGACCTGGAATACCTCCTGGACATGCACAAGGAGGTGCTGAACCGCTACAAGCACCGCCACGGGCCCGGCCTGGTCTGGCAGGAGGACGACGTCGTCACCCGCACGCTGCGGGATGCCTTCACCGCGGACATCGAGGAGGTCCAGATCGACGATCAGGACACCTTCCACGCGGCGCAGTCCTTCTTCAAGCGCACCATGCCCCAGCATCTGGAGGTGCTGAAGCACTACACGGGGAAGAAGCCCCTCTTCTCGCGCTTCCAGCTGGAGGAGCAGATCGACCGCGTCTACGGCCGCAAGGTGCCCCTGGCCAGCGGCGGGGCCCTGGTGCTGGACCAGACCGAGGCCCTGGTGGCCATCGATGTGAACAGCGGCAAGACCTCCGGCGACGGGGTCGAGGACATGGCCTTCAAGACCAACATGGAGGCCGCCGAGGAGGTGGCCCGCCAGCTGCGGCTGCGCGACCTGGCCGGCCTGATCGCCATCGACTTCATCGACATGAAGCGTGATGCCCACATCCGCTCGGTGCAGGACCGCCTGGTGGATTGCCTCAAGGCGGACAAGGCCCGCATGGAAGTGGGGAAGATCAACCGGTTCGGCGTCCTGGTGATGACCCGCCAGCGCATCCGCCCGAGCCTCCAGCACGTCAACCACGAGACCTGCCCCACCTGCGCGGGCACCGGCAAGGTGAAGACCATCGAGGCCCTGGCCCTCTCCGTGGTGCGGCGTCTCCACGGCATCCTGGCCAAGGGCGGCATCGGCGAGATCCGGGTGAAGCTGGCCCCCGCCATCGCCACGGCCGTGCTGAACCAGAAGCGGCGCGAACTGGCCCAGATGGAGGAGCAGAGCGAGGCGCGGATCCTCATCCAGGCCGACGGGTCCATGTCCTACGGGGAGATGACCGCCGAGGTGGAGCGCGCCGAGGAGGTTCCGGCGGAGAAGCACGCCGCGAAGCCCCATCGCGAGAAGGGAGCCCCTCCCGAAGAGGAGACCGTGGTCCTCGGTGGCGACAGTCCCATCTCCTTCGACAAGGCCCTGGGCGATGGCGCCGCCAAGGATGCCCGCAAGGAAGCCTTCAAGTACGACCGCCGCGACGTGCAGCGGGCGGCACTGGACGAGCGGGAACGCCTGAGGGCCCTGTTCGAGAGCGCCAAGCCCGAGGACGAGGAGACCACCGAGGAAGAGGGCGGAGAGGACACCGAAGGCAAGGGCGAGGGCGGCAAGCGCAAGCGCCGGCGCCGGCGGCGGAAGGGCGGGGCGGATCGCGCCGTGGAGGCCCAGGGCGCAGGGAATGGCGGTCCTGAAGCTTCCGGTTCCGAGGCCGGGTTCGAACCCATGCCCGAACCTCCGAAGGCCACGGCGGACCTGGTCGCCAGCCTGCTGACGCCGAGCCCACGCCCGAAGCTGGGCGCTGCTCCGGCACCGGTCGCGGAGGCCGCACCCGCCAAGCCGAAGCGCACCCCGCGGGCCAAGGTGGCCGTGGTCGAGGCGGTTCCGGCCGCTCCCGAACCGGCTGCCGAGCCGATGGCCGCTGCGGCGGAGAAGCCCGCCAAGGCGAAGGGCCGCACCCGGAAGGCCGAACCCGCCGGGGAGGCCTCCGCCGAGACGCCCACTGAGGCCCCGAAGGCCAAGGCCGCCCCCCGGGCGAAGAAGGCTCCGGCCAAGAAGCCCAAGGCCGAGTAGGCCGTGCCCGCCCTCTACTGGATGGCTCCCCTCGCCTCCCTGGCCACCCTCCTGGGTGGCTGGGGAGTCGTGCGCTTCCTGCAGGGGCGCGCCCACTACATGCGCCTGCTCTCCGGCGTGGCCGCGGGCTACCTGCTCTCGGTCACGCTCGTGCGGGTGATCCCCGAATGCCTCGAATCCGCCGTGGGCGGCGAGCGGAACGCCTTCTGGGTGCTCGCGGGCTACCTGATGGTGCATGTGATGGAGCACGGCATCACCCTGCACTTCCATTACGGCGAGGAGACCCATCGCGGCTCGGCCATCAGCGGCGTGATGGCCCTGGTGGGGCTTTCCCTCCACAGCCTCATGGATGGCGTCTCCATCGGCGCCGCCCTGGCCATGGGCAGCAACCTGGGCCCCCTGGTGGTGCTGGGCATCCTCCTCCACCGGATTCCGGAGGGCGGAACCATCGCCTCGATCTTCCTGGTGCGCGGCTTCGGGAAGCGCGGGGCGCTCCTGGCCGCGGCCACCCTGGCCCTGGCCGCGCTGCTCGGGGCCACCGGTCAGGCGATGCTGCACCTGCCCACGGGCCCTACCCTGGGACTCACGGCGGGGTTGGCCCTGTATGTCGCCAGCTCCGACCTGCTGCCCGAAGTCCAGAAGGAACCCGGGCCCCGCGGCGCGATCGCCCTGCTGGCGGGCGTGGCCATCTTCCTCCTGAGTGCGCGCTTCCTGCCGCACGTCCACTGAGGCGGCCATGGGACGGGGGCGGAGCAGGGGCCTGGCGCTGGGGGCGGTGGCCGCGGCCCTGACGGCCCAGGGCCTGCCGACCATCCCCGATCTGCCGCCCTTTCTGGCTCCGACGCCGGCCGAGCTGCTGCCCCTGAGGCCCTTCCAGCTGGACCTGGGTCCCGGTGGCGGGCGGGTGCCCTTCGACTGGCGGGGGGACAAGGTCAGCGAGGAGGGCGATACGTGGATCCTGGAGCAGGGGGCCATCCAGGCCGACGGCATCCTCCTGCTGGCCGATCACATCGAGTACAGCATCCAGGAGGGCCTGCTGGAGGCGGAGGGCCACATCCGCCTCGAGGCCCCGGGGCTGCGCCTGCGGTGCGAGCGGCTCCGCATGGACTGGAAGCGGCGGTCGGGCGAGGCCTGGGCCCTGCAGATGGATCTGCCCCCGAGCTGGACCCTGCGCTCCGACCATGTGGCCTTCACGACCCTGAAGCTCTGGGATTTCCAAGGGGTGGAGCTGAGTCCGTGCCCCGAGGAGAAGCCCGGCTGGAAAGCCAAGCTCACCAGCCTGAAGGTCAACCTGGACGGTTTCGCCACCCTCTGGAATCCGCGGATCCAGCTCCGGGGCCTCGGGCCCGTCCCCATCTTCTACCTGCCCTACGCCCTCTACCCGGCCCAGGCCAAGCGCACCTCGGGCCTCCTGCCGCCCACCCTGGGCGCCTCCAGTTCCTTCGGGACCCACGTGGGGCTCTCCTATTACCAGGTGATGGGGGATACAGCGGACGCCACCTTCTCGCCCGAGTACTTCAGCAAGGAGGGCATGCTCTGGGGCGGCGAGCTGCGGTGGCAGCCGGATCCCACCCACTATGGCGCCTTCTCGGGCCAGACCATCCACCAGCGCACCCTCGGCATCCAGCGCTACCGGTACTCCCTGAAGGAAGTGTGGCAACGCGAGGATGGCTGGCAGCTCACCGCCGACGTGAACCAGGCCTCCGACAACCTGGTGGATGCGGATTTCGGGAAGGGCCTGGGCCGGCTGGGCGCCCCGAGCTTCGACTCCGCCCTCTACCTGGGCCGGAACACCACCTTCGGCAGCCTCAGCCTGTCCATGGCCGAGCAGCGCTCGTTCTTCTACACCACCCAGCAGGGGGATCCCTTCTACAGCCCGGATTTCCCGGCCTCCCTGCGGCGCCGGACCCTGCCCCAGGCGGAATTCCGGTTCTTCCCGGTGCCGGTCCTCGGCCCCTTCTACCTGGACGGAGGCGTCCGCCTGGGCCGCTTCGCCTACCTCATCGACAGCACCGCCACCGCCCCCTCCCAGAACTTCGCCTGGGGCCGGGAGGACGCCGCCACGCGCCTCCACGGGCGCCTCGGGCAGTGGGGCCCCTTCCGGGCGGACCTGGAAGTGGGGGCGCGGGTGACCCACTACTCGAACACCCTGCGCTACCCCATCTTCGACCCCTCGGCGGGGACCAACGGCAGCGCCGTGGATCCCGCGGCCCTGTCGGCCTACAGCCCGTTCCAGGTGGACGGCCCCTCGGCCACCCGGCTCGTCGGCTCGGAACACCTCCGGCTCTCGGGCCCCCAGGTGGGCCGGACCTTCCAGCACTTCTCGCTGCTGGGCTACTCGGGCGAGCTGAAGCACATCCTGGAGCCCTATTTCGGGTTCACCAACACCAGCGGCTACGCCGAAGCCGGGGCCGTCCCGCGCTTCGACGCCGTGGATTCCTCCCCGGGCGTGAACGACAGCGCCTCCGGCGAGCGCAGCCTGGAACTGGGCCTCAAGCAGCATTTCCTGGGCCGCCCCCTGGGCGGCGGCTCCTTCACGGACCTGGCCCGCCTGAGCATCTCCACCCGCTACTATTCCACCCCCATCATCCTGAGCGACGGCCGCTACAAGAAGGGCTGGGCCTCCCTCGACACGGACCTCAGCGTGGAGCCGGACGAGCGGTTCCGCATCAACTTCAGGCGATCCTCGGACCTGGGGGCGGGCGGCTCCGACAACTCCCTGAGCCTGGACCTGAAATCCAAGGATGCCAGCCGGCTGAGCCTCGCCTACTTCTCCACGGGCATCAACCGGTTCCTCGTGCGCCAGCAGGGCCTGCAGGTGGGCGGCATCCACCGCCTCTGGGACGACCGGATCCGGGTCGAGTTCTCCGCCAGCTACGACTTCCGCACCCACGGGTTCTCCTCCAGCCAGGCCGCCCTCGCCTATGTCGAGCCCTGCGTGGCCTACATCCTGAAATTCACCCACGTGGCGCTGAACACGAACCTGGTGTCGGGCGGGCGTGAGGACCGGGTGGATCTCACGCTCTCCCTGCGGGGGATCGGCGACCTCTTCAGCTATCGCCGCTGAAGCTCCCGCGCGGGATCCCGGTCCCCTCCGCGACCACCACCCGGTTCCGGCCCAGGGCCTTGGCCTGGTACAGGGCGCGGTCCACGGCCTCCACGAGCCCGGTCGGTCCCAGCTCCATGGGCCCGCCCACGCCGAAGCTCATGGAGGGGAAGATGCTCTGGCCGCCGGGCAGGAGGAAGGGCTCCTCGTCGATGCGTCGCCGCAGCTTGTCGGCGACTTCGGTCCCCGCCCTCAGGGAGGTCTCCGGCAGCAGCACGGCGAATTCCTCGCCGCCGATGCGGAAGGCCAGGTCGGATTTCCGGAGGGCGGCGCGGAGCCGGGAGGCCATCTCCCGGAGCACCTCGTCGCCCACGGGATGGCCGAAGCGGTCGTTGATGAGCTTGAAGTGGTCCACGTCGCCCAGCAGGAGTACGAAGGACCGGCGGTGGCGCTCCCACTGGCGGACGGCGTGCTCCAGGTTCTGGTCGAAGGCCCGGCGGTTCAGGAGCTCGGTGAGGGGGTCCGTCAGCACTTCGTTCCGGAGGGCCGCGGCCTCGATCTCCAGCATGCCCCGCCGCTCCCGCAGGTCATGGATGGCGGCTTCGTACTCGGCCTGGATCCGCTTGACGTGGGCCCACTCGATGGCCCGCTTGCAGGCATGCAGCAGCCGCGGGGCCGAGAGGGGCAGGCCCAGCCAGTCCGAGACGCCCGCCAGCAGGAGTTTCCGTTGCGCGGCCTCGTCCCGCACCTGCCCCAGGAGGATGGTGTAGGGCAGGCCGCCGGATTCCCGGAGTCCGGCGAGCAGGTCCATGGTCCGGCGGACCCCGTGCGACAGCCCCAGGAGCAGGACCGGCGCCCGCAGCACCCTCTGGGCCTGGGCGGCATTGCGGAAGGGGGGGGTGTGGATCTCCATGTGGAAGTGCTGGAGCAGGTCCCGGGCATGCTGGGCCAACCCCGCATGGAGGCCCAGGGCCAGCACGGGGACCCGCGGCGACTCCCCCCGGGAGGCCGCCCCGGCCATCACCGGGCCCAGGTGGTTCAGCAGTTGCTGGATGGTGGCCGTCGATCCGATGAATCCATCTCCCTCCACCGCCTGGAGGGCCTGCAGGTCCTCGTCCTCCGCGGGGTGATCGAGCACCAGGAAGATGGGGAGATTGCTGAACAGGATGCGGGACTCCCCGCGGAGGAGCCGGCACAGCCGGTAGCCGTCCATGGGATCCCCCAGGGCGTCCACCAGCAGGACATGGGCCTCGTCCCAGCTTTCATCCGCCAGGGCCACCAGGGGATCCGGGGCGTGGAGCACCCGGTGGCCGGCCCCCTCGAAGGCCATGCGGAGGCGCTCGACGAGGTCAACATGGCGGGAAATGACCAGTAGGTTCATGGCGGGCCGCGGCTTCGCCCATCATGGTAGGTCGGGGAGGGTGGGATATCAGGAGAAAAAACGGCGCGTGATGCGGCGGTGCAGGCCGCAGGTCAGCTCGTAGGGGATGGTGCCGAGGGCCGAGGCCAGCCGTTCCAGGCAGTGGGGGGCGGCCGGATCCGCACCGAACAGGACCATGGGGTCCCCTGGTGCCACGGGCATGTCCACGGGGAGGGCCACGGTGAGGTAGTCCATGGACACCCGGCCCACCACCGGGAAGGTGCGCCCCTGGTAGCCCACCACGGCCCGGTTGCCCAGGTCGCGGCGGTAGCCGTCGGCGTAACCGCAGGCCAGGGTGGCGATCTGGAGGGGGTGGGGCGCCACGAAGGTGCGGCCGTAGCCCACCGTGGTGCCGGCGGGGACGGTCTTCACCCGGGCCACCTCGGCCACCAGTTCCAGGGCGGGTTCGAGGCCCAGGGTCCGCCCCTCGGGGACGAGCGTGAGGCCGTACAGCGACAGCCCGGGCCGCACGTGGGTGTCGTCGCCCAGGAGGCCCCGCAGGCAGGCGTCGCTGTTGCCGTGGTGGCGCTGGACGGGATGGATCCCGGCATCCCCGAGCTGGGCGAGGCAGGCCTCGAAGACCCGACGCTGGCGGTGGGCGAAGCCCTGGTCGGGGTCGTCCGCCGTGGCGAAGTGGCCCATGGCCCCCTCGATCCACGGCGACAGGTCCCGCAGGGCCGGGAGGCAGCCGCCCAGCTCCGAGGGCAGGAAGCCGAAGCGGCCCATGCCCGTGTCCAGCTTGAGATGCAGCTTGAGGGGATGGTCGGGCAGCAGGCGGGCGTAGTCCGCCAGGTGCTCCGGCCCCACCAGCGCGATGGTGAGCCCCTCGGCGCTGGCGGCGGGAACGGCCTCCGGGCGGAGGCCGCCGAGGACGAGAATCGGGCAGGTGACCCCGCCCTGGCGCAGTTCGAGCCCCTCCTCCAGGCTGGAGACGGCCAGGCCGGCGGCGCCGGCCTCGGCCAGGGCCCGGCCCACGGGCACGGCGCCGTGCCCGTAGGCGTTGGCCTTCACCACGCCCCAGATCCCCCGGCCCCCGGCGGCCTCCCGCACCCGGACGAAGTTCCTGGCCACCTTGCGCAGATCCACCTCGGCCCGGAGCGCCCGGCCCTCGGGGTGCCGCTTCAGGGGTTCCAGGTGCTGTTCATTCACTCCGCGAGGCCCTGTTCGGCCAGCCAGCGCTCGGCGTCGATGGCGGCCATGCAGCCGCTGCCGGCGGCGGTGATCGCCTGGCGGTAGGTGTGGTCCTGCACGTCGCCGCAGGCGAAGACACCGGGGATGGGCGTGCGGCTGGAGCCCTTCTCCACCTTCAGGTAGCCGGTCTCGTCCATGGGCAGCTGCCCCTCGAAGAGGCTGGTGTTGGGCTGGTGGCCGATGGCCACGAAGAGGCCCTCCACCGGCAGCTCCGATTCGGAGCCGTCCAGGGTGTCCTTCAGCTTCAGGGCGCGGATCTTCTCCACCTTCTCGCCCATGGGCGTCTCGTGGGTGGCGGTCAGCACGTCCAGGACGATCTTGTTCCACTCCGGCTGGATCTTCTCGTTCTTGAGGGCCCGCTCCTGCATGGCCTTGGAGGCGCGCAGGCGGTCCCGCCGGTGGACGAGGTGGACCTTGGTGGCGAACTTGGTGAGGAAGGTGGCCTCCTCGATGGCCGTGTCGCCACCGCCCACCACGGCGATCTCCTTGCCGCGGAAGAAGAAGCCGTCGCAGGTGGCGCAGGCGCTGACGCCGCCGCCCGAGCGGGAGAGCAGCTCGTCCTTGCCGATGCCCAGCCACTTGGCGGAGGCCCCGGTGGCGATGATCACGGCATCGGCCGTGTATTCGCCCTTGTCCGTGGCGAGCTTGAAGGGGCGGGACTGCAGGTCGGCCTTCAGCACGGTCTCGGACTTGATGGTGGTGCCGAAGCGCAGCACCTGCTCCCGCATCTCCTCCATGAGGGCGGGGCCGTGGATCCCCTGCTTGAAGCCGGGGAAGTTCTCCACCTCGGTCGTGATGGTCAGCTGGCCGCCGGGCTGGGTTCCCTCGAAGACGAGGGGAGCCAGGTTGGCCCGGGAGGTGTACAGGGCCGCGGTGTAACCCGCGGGGCCCGTGCCGATCACGACGACTTTGTGGTGGCTCACTGAGGTCTCCTGGCAAGGAACGGGGCGCGGGGCCCGGCGGACCAGTCTAGCGCGCCAGGCCCCGCTCCCGCAGCAGGGCCTCGGCCGCGGCCACGTCGGCCGGCACGTCCACGCCCAGGCTCAGGTAGGGGGTGTCCGCCACGCCGATGGGGATGCCGGCGGCCAGGGCCCGGAGCTGCTCCAGCATCTCCAGCTGCTCGAGGGGGTGCGGTGGGAGCCGGGTGAAGGCCCTCAGCGTGTCCGGCCGGTAGGCGTAGAGGCCCAGGTGGCGCTTGAAGTGGGCCAGCTGTTCGGGCTTCATCCAGGGCCGGAAGTCCGGCTCGAAGACGGCGCTGTTCCGCAGGTAGGGGATGGGGCTGCGGCTGAAGTAGAGGGCCCGCTGCCGGTCGTCCACCACCACCTTCACCGCGTTGGGATTGAACAGCTCGTCGGGGCTGGCGAAGGGGCAGGCGGCCGTGCCCATGGGCAGGTCCGGCTGGTCGCGCATGAGGGCCACCACGGCGCCGACGGTCTCGGGATGCATGGCCGGCTCGTCGCCCTGGATGTTCAGCACGCAATCGAAGGATTCCCCCAGGGCCGCCAGGGCGGCGGCGGTGCGGTCCGTGCCGGAGGGCAGGGCGGGATCGGTCATCACGGCCTCGCCCCCGAAACCCCGGACGGCCGCGGCGATGCGGTCGTCGTCCGTGGCCACCACCACGCGGTCCACGCCGGGGGCCCGGCGGGCAGCCTCGAACACCCACTGGATCATCGGCCTCCCGGCGATCGGGGCGAGGGGCTTCCCCGGGAAGCGGGTGGCCTGGAAGCGGGAGGGGAGGACGGCAAGGGTGCGCATGGAGCCAGTCTAGCCGGAGGCTCCCATCTCGAACTCAGGCCCGGGTTCCCGCCTGCCGAAGGGACGGCATCGGGAGTGCGCTTGGACCAACCTTTCGAGGACGTGTGGGCGGAATGGGAGGACCTGTTCGGGCAGGCCCGCCAGACCCTCGCCTCGCTGAAGGAGAGCCAGCCGGCCCATGTGGTCCAGGCGGGGGTGAGCGCCCTGTTCCGCACCACCCACACCCTGAAGGGCATGGCCGGGATGCTGGGCTTTCCCAGCTTCAGCCGGGCCGCCCACCGCATGGAGGACATCTTCGACCTGATGCGGAAGGGGCGCCTGCGCTCGACGGATTCCCTGGTGGAGACCCTCGAGGCGGGCATGCAGGCCCTGGAATCCGGCTTCGAGGGCCTGAAGCGGGGCCGTCCGGAGCCCGAAGACTACCTGCAGGGCCTTCGCCGGGAACTGGGGGAACTGGAGGCCCTGGCCCGCCCGGCCGCCGGGGAGAGCCAGGACCTGAGCGCCCTGCTGGACCTGCCGGCCGAACCCCTGAAGGCCCTCTCCGACTATGAGCGGACCCGGGTCACCAGCGCCCTGATGGACGGCCTGCCCATCCACGGGCTGGCCATCTGCCTGGATTTCGCCACCTTCGACGACCGCCTGAGGCGGTTCAGCGAGGGCATGGCACGCCAGGGGGAGATCATCTCGACCCTGCCCTGGGAAGTGCCCGAGGGCCGCGAGGGGTTGGCCTTCATGATCCTCCTCGCAGGCAGCGCCCCGGAGCTCGATGGCCTCGCCACCGAACCCGGGGAGATCCTGGAGGTCCGCCTCCTGGCCGATCCGGAGTGGGTCCCGAAGAGCCTTCGGGCTGAGGTGGGGGCGGAGGCGGAGCCCGTCCCGGCCCCGGCGACCGAAGCCGCGCCCGAACCCTCCCCCGCGCTCCCGGCCCAGGAGACGGAGATCCTCCGCCTTCCCGCCCAGCGGGTGGAGGCCCTCGAGGCGCGGCTCATGTCCGTGGCCCAGATGCGGGACGCCTTGAGCGGCCTGCTCCGCCATGCCCCGCCGGCCCAGGCCGAGGTCCCCCTGGGCATCCTGGGCCGCATGGAGGAAGGGCTGCTGGATGTCCAGAAGGCCCTGCTCCAGATGCGGATGGTGAAGGTGGAAACCCTCTTCTCCCGCATCGAGCCCATGGTGAGGATGCTCGGCCGGGACATGGGGAAGCCCGTGCGCCTGACGCTCCAGGGCGGGGACCTGGAAATGGAACGGGGCATCGTGGGGCGGCTGGCGGAGCCCTTCCTCCACCTCGTCCGCAACGCCATGGACCATGGTCTCGAACCTCCCGAGGAGCGCCGGGCCATGGGCAAGAGCGAGACCGGAAGCCTGCGGATCACGGCCTCCCGGCGGGGCCGGATCATCCGCTTCGACATCCGGGACGATGGCCGGGGGTTCGACCTGGCGAAGATCGAGGAGAAGGGCCTGGCCCAGGGCCTGCTCCAGCCGGGCCTTCCCGTGTCCCAGGAACGCCTGCACCGCCTGGCCCTGGAGCCCGGGTTCTCCACCCTGGACCGGGTGTCCCAGATCTCCGGACGGGGCGTGGGAATGGATGTGGTTCGCGAGGAGATCGAAGCCCTGGGCGGGGAGATCCTCCTGTCCAGCGAATGGAAGCGCGGCAGCCTCGTGCGGCTCAGCCTCCCGCTCTCCCGGGTGGTGGTGGGCTGCCTGAAGGTGCGGAGCGGCGGCCAGACCTTCGGCATCCCGCTTGCCAATGTCCTCAGGGTCCAGGTCGGGCATGTGGTGTACCGGGGCGGGGACCGGGTCCAGGTCCTGGGCATGGAACTTCCCTTCGAATCCCTCCAGGTCTGCCTGGGCCAGGGGGACCCGCCGGAGGGCCAGCGTGCCTTCGTGGTGCTCAGCCAGCCGGGGGGGTCGGCCGGGGCCAGCTTCGAGATCTCCCTGGGCGTGGACGAGGTGTACGGACGGGCGGAGATCCTCCTGCGCAGCCTGCCTGAACTGGCCCAGGTCCCGGGGATCATGGGCGGCAGCCTCCAGGAGGAGGGCATCCTCTGGGTGCTCGACCCCGAGGCGGTGCTGGGCCTGGCCATGGACAGCCTCATGCGGCGGGTGGCCCATGCCTGACGACGGGATCCTCCTCCTGGCCCGGGCCTCCGGCCGGGATCTCCTGATGGCGGCCTCGGACCTGCTGGAGGTCCTGCCGGCAGGTCCCGTCACGCCGCTGCCGGGACCCCTTCCGGGCATCGCCGGGGTGGTGCTGTATGAGGGCGAGTTCCTCCCGGTCCTGGACTGGGGCGCGTTGCCGGGAGCCGGAGGGGAGGTGGCCGGGGCCACGTCCATGGCGGTCCTCAAGCGGCGCCTGGCCCTGCCGCTGGAATTCCTCTCCGGCGCCCTGGAAGGCGGGCGCGAAGGCATGAGGATTGAACCGCCCGGTGAAGATCCCTGGGCCCCGTTCATGGTCTGCGCCTGCGCCATCGAGGGGCCCGCGCTGCCCCTGCTGGACCCCGACAAGCTGATCGACTGGCTGCACCAGCGGCGCACGTCCCGCTGACCGCCGCTTCCCGCGCTGACCCCGGGTCGCATCCGTGCGATGATGGGAGTTCTTTGCCGGAGGCTCCCTTGAACCGTCGCCTTCTCGCCTCTGTGGGTATCACCGCCACTGGGCAGTGTTTCCCGCCGAAGGTGGTCACGAACGACGATCTGTCCAAGATCCTGGATACCAACGACGAGTGGATCCGGACCCGCACCGGCATCCGGGAGCGCCGCTGGGTGGAGCCCGGCACGGGTGCCTCCCACCTGGGGGCCCCGGCGCTGAAGATGGCCCTCGAGAACCGCGGGATGAAGGCCTCCGAGCTGGATCTCATCGTCGTCACCACCGTGACGCCGGACACCCTCTTCCCCGCCACCGCCTGCCGCATCCAGGAGATGGTCGGCGCTTCCAACGCCTTCGGTTTCGATCTGAATGCGGCCTGCTCCGGCTTCCTCTACGCCCTGACCACCGCCGCCAGCCTGGTGGCCGCCGGCGGCATCAAGCGGGCCGCCGTGGTGGGCGTGGACATCATGTCCACCATCATCAACAAGGAGGACCGGGCCACGGCCGTCCTCTTCGGGGATGGCGCCGGCGCGGTGATCGTCGAACAGGTCGATGAGGGGCTCGGCATCCGGGACTTCGAGCATCGGGTGGACGGCTCGGGCGGCTGCTTCCTCTTCATGCCCGCCGGCGGGTCCCTCAAGCCCGCCACGGCCGAAACCGTGGCGAACAAGGAGCACACGATCCACCAGGCCGGCAGCGAGGTCTTCAAGAACGCGGTCCGCGAGATGGCCGACAACAGCCGCCTGCTCCTGGACCGGAATGGCTTGAAGGGGGAGGACCTGAAGCTCTTCGTGCCCCACCAGGCCAACATCCGCATCATGGATGCCGCCGCCAAGCGCCTGGAACTGGATCCCGCCCGCATGATGGTCAACATCGACCGCTACGCCAACACCACCACCGCGACCATCCCCACGGCCCTCCACCAGGCCATGGAGCAGAAGCGGCTGGCCAAGGGCGACCATGTGATCCTGTCCGCTTTCGGAGCGGGCTTCACCTGGGGCTCCACCCTCCTGCGCTGGGCCTACTGAGCCGAAGAACGCCATGCGCATCATCGCGGGAACCCTGAAGGGGCGGAGGCTGGTGGCCCCACCCCAGGGGGACCTCCGCGTGCGCCCGACCTCCGACCGGGCCCGGGAGGCCCTGTTCTCCATCCTCCAGCGCTGGCCGCAGGGCCCCTTCCTGGACCTCTGCGCCGGGACGGGGGCGGTGGGGCTGGAGGCCCTGTCCCGGGGCTACAGCCCGGTCACCTGCCTGGAGGCGGCCGATCCGGCCTGGTCCTGCCTGCGCCGGAACGCCGAGGGCACGGGCCTGGTGGCTCTCCGCCGGGACATCCTGGCCGTTGGGGCTGGGGAGTTCCAGGGCCAGGCGGTCCTTTTCCTGGATCCGCCCTACGAGCAGGCCCCCCGGATGTGGGCCGTCCTGGCCAGCCGTCTGGGGGCCTGGAGCGCCCCCGGAGGGGTCCTGGTCTTCGAGACGGACCGGAAGACTTCGCTGGAATTACAGCCCGGCTGGCAACTGGCCGAAACACGCGAGTATGGTGCAGCCCGATTCCATTTCTGGACCCCGGCCTGAGTTGAAGGCGGCAGCGCCGGCCCTGCTTGCGCCGGAGGCGCTCCGCGTGGTCCTGGGCCGGTCCAGGGTCGCCGCCGCCATGGTCTGGTCGGCCCTGTTCCTCGTCGCCGCCTGCCTCTTCTATTTCTCCGCCCCGCCGGGGTTCCAGTTCACCCCGACCGGGGTGGTCGGCTCCCTGGTGATCCTGGCCCTCTGCGTCGGGACCTCCCTGTTCCACTTGCACGGACTGGGCCGCATTCTGGAGGAACGGTCCCTGGGGCCCGACCTGTACCGGCCCCTGACCCGGTTCCCCCAGACCACTTCCATGCTCACCCTGTACGTGGGGACCAGCCTGGCGGCCCTGTCCTACCTGTGGCTGAAGCTCTACCTCCACCAGAGCATCTGGATCAGCTTCGCCACCATGGGGATGTTCCTGGTCATGGCGATGATGGGCTCCATCGCCCACTACTTCCTGGCCAAGCAGAACCTCATGCGGGTGTTCCGCCTCCTGGCGGAGCAGGAGGGATTCAACGAGTCCTATTCCAGGTTCCGCGCCGGGCTCCGGTCCAAGTTCGGTTTCGGCGTGCTGGGAATCATGATGGGCGTGCTGCTGCTGTCCATCCTGGTCTCGGGTCTCACCCTGCAGACCTCCATCCGGGCGAAGGTGACCAGCTACGCGAGCAAGGAATTGGCCAACCTGGCGGATTCCGTGGCCTTCGTGCAGGAGATGAACACCACGCCCGAGGACATGACGGCCTTCCTGGGCACCCTCAAGCTGGGTGCCGGCGGAGGCGTCTCCCTCAAACTGCCCGAATCGAAGGGCGGGGCGGTGCTCGGATCGGGGCTCAAGGTCGCCGGCGCCTCGGACATCCTCGTGGTGCAGCCGCTTCCGGGCGGATCGGAACTGCGGGCGGTGATCCCGGAGCGGGAATACGCCGACGCCGTCTGGAAGGCCCTCCGCCCCAACCTCGTCCTGCTGGTGGGCGGTGCCCTCTTCTTCACCTACCTCATCCGCCTGATCCTCCGGGACGTCCAGCAGCCCATCCTCCTCCTCAGCCGCAACGCGCAGCGCGTGGGGGAAGGGCGCATCGACACCCTGGAGGCGGTCTACAGCGATGACGAGGTGGAAGTCCTGGCCCACGGCTTCGGACGGATGGTGGCCAGCCTCCGGGGCATGGTGGTGCAGATCCGGTCCGCCAGCCGGGACCTGGCCAAGGCGGCCACGGCCATCCGGGAATCCGCGGACGGCGTGCGGCAGTCCAGCCAGGGCCAGCGGGAGCTCATCGAGACGTTCCACGAGGAGATCAACGACCTCTCCGAGACTTCCATCGGGATCAGCGCCAGCTCCATGGAGCTGAGCCTGGCCTCGGAGAGCACGAACGCCACCATCGTCGAGATGGCGGCCACGGTGCAGCAGATCAACCAGAGCATGGACGAGCTGCTGATGGTCGTGGAAGGCATCACCTCGGCCATCCGCGACTTCGATACGGCCATCAAGAATGTGGGCAAGAACGTGGACCACCTCGCCAGCCACGCGGAGCACACCAAGGAGTTCGCGGAGAACCTGGAGCAGAGCACCTCTGCCATCGACGACAGCGTGAAGATCGCCCAGCGCTATGCGAAGAAGGTGATCCACAACGCCGCCCGCGGGATGGAGCTCGTGGCCCGGAACCGGGAGAAGATGCAGGTGATCGAGCGCGTGGTGCAGGATTTCCACGGCACCACCCGGACCCTGCTCCAGCTCGGGGCCGACATCGCCAAGACCCTCGATTACATCGGTGAGCACACCCAGCAGACCAACATGCTGGCCCTCAATGCCGCCATCATCGCCGCCCAGGGCGGGAGCGGCGGGGAGGGGCAGGCCAAGGGGTTCTCCGTGGTGGCGGACGAGATCAAGCAGCTCTCGGAGCAGACGGGCCGCTCCACGCGCGACATCCAGCAGATCATCGCCACGCTCCAGTCGGAGATCCGCAAGGCCTACCAGCAGGTGGAGCTCGGGCTGGACGCGGTCCGGGACGGCTCGGAATCCGTGGGGCAGAGCGAGGAGGCCCTCCAGGCCATCCTGGAATCCGTGAGCGAGACGAACAGCGTCGTGGAGAGCATCCTCAGCGAGACGCTGCAGCAGGCGGGCCAGGCGGCGCTCATCCATGAGGCGAACCGCAACATCCACACCCAGGTCGAGACCATCCGTTCGGTCATCGATGAGCAGCAGCAGACCAGCAACTACATCCTCTCCCTGGCCATGAACGTCCAGGAGGCCACCAGCGTGGTCCGGGACTCCACCAAGGAGCAGAGCGCCGGGAGCGACGAGATCGCCAAGGCCACGGAGCAGGTGCGGGCCCTGGCCTCCAATCTCCACGAGATCCTGGCCCGGCAGGAAGAGCATGTCCTCTCCCTGAAGGAGACCATGAACCGGGTCCTGGGGAAGGCCGTGGAGAGCGAGCGGGCCATCGAGGCCTCCAGCGGCTACGTGGAGCAGCTGAGCGTGCAGGTCCACATGCTCAACCGGGAAGTGAACCTGTTCAAGCTCTGAGCGATGCTAGCCTAGGAGCTGCTCCCCAGGCCCCGCATGTACCGCTTCTCCATCAAGACCAAGCTCAGCGCTGTCATCAGCGTCCTGGTCCTGTCCTTCATCACGTTCAATCTGCTCTACTACCCCCGGTGGGTGGAGCAGCAGATCATGGCGCAGGCGGAGCTGAGCGCCCGCCAGGTGGCGGAGACCGCCAGCTACGCGCTGAGCCCGGCCGTGAGCGCCAACAACCCGCGGGACATCGCCAAGGTCCTCCAGGGCGTGCAGAACATCCCGGCCTTCCGGTTCAGCGCGGTCTTCGGAGCCGGCGGGCAGTCCCTGGACAGCACCCCGACCACCCCCGAATGGGCCTCCACCTACGTCCTGAAGGATGGCGTCTCGCGGACCTTCAACCGGCGGACGGAAGGGATGCTGGTGGCCGTGGCGCCGGTCTTCTACGAGGAGCCCCGAGCCGACCAGGTGGGGACCCTGGTGCTCGGATTCACCACGGAGGGGACCCAGCGGGCCGTGCGGGACAACATCCGCTCCAGCCTCGCGGTGGGCATGGTGACCCTCGTCCTCGGCATCGCCGTGGCCATCCTCCTCTCCAACCGCTACCTGCGGCCGGTGATCCAGCTCACCGAGGCCGCCCAGAAGGTGGCCCAGGGGAACCTGGAGGCGGTGTCGGTCCACGTGACGACCCGGGACGAGATCCAGGACCTCAGCCATTCCTTCGAGGTGATGACGGACAAGCTGCGGGTGTCCCGGGACGAGATCGAGCGCCAGAACAGGCTGTTGGAATACCGCGTCCAGGAACGCACGCGGCAGCTGATGGAGACCATCTGGGAACTGGAGGAGATCCGGGCCAACCTTGAGCAGCTGGTGCAGGAGCGCACCCGCGGCCTGGAGCAGAGCCGCACCGAGCTGAAGGCCTGGGCCAGCACCCTCGAGGAGAAGGTCCGGGAGAAGACGCGGGAACTGCAGGAGCTGAACGAGAACCTCCTGACGAGCTACCAGAGGCTGAAAGAGGTGGACCACCTGAAGGACGAGTTCCTGGCCAACATGAGCCACGAACTCCGCACGCCCCTGAACGCCATCATCGGCTTCTCGGGGATGCTCATGCAGGATCCCTCGGGGCGCCTTCCCCAGGAGGCGCGGGAGGATCTCCAGATCATCTACCAGAACGGGAAGTCGCTGCTGGGGCTCATCGATTCCATCCTGGACCTCTCGAAGATCGAGGCGGGCAAGATGGAGCTGGAGCTCGAGGTGGTGGACCCGGTCCAGCTCCTGGACGAGGTGAAGGCCATGGCGGCGGGTCTCCTCCATGATCGGGCCATCCGGCTGGAGTTCGTCCGTCCGCAGACGGAGGTCCGGGTGATGGGCGACCGGGACCGGCTCCGGCAGGTCTTCACCAACCTCGTGGGCAACGCCGTGAAGTTCACCGAGGAGGGCACGGTGCGCATCCTCGCCGAACGCTCCGAGGGCCGGTTCAAGGTGCGGATCGAGGACACCGGGATCGGCATGACCGGGGAGGAGCTGGGCCGCCTGTTCAGGCCCTTCCAGCAGGTGGACGGCAGCATCACCCGCCGGTTCGGGGGCACCGGGCTGGGACTGGCCATCTCCCAGCGGTTCATGGGGCTCATGCACGGACGGAT
>JAJYBX010000190.1 GCA_021778785.1 Acidobacteriota bacterium | reverse complement strand
GCGTGGGCTACCGGCTGGGGGCCCCCGCCGGGGCCTGATCCGGCAACATGACGCAGAACCGCGCCCCCTCGCCGGGCCGGCTCTCCACCGTCACCTCCCCGCCCATCAGCCGGCAGAGGTGCTTCACGATGGCCAGGCCCAGGCCGGTTCCCGGCTTGGCCTTGGCTGCCTGCGCGCGGTAGAACCGCTCGAAGATCCGGCCCTGCTCCGCCTCGGGGATGCCGGGGCCCTGGTCGGAGACCTCCCAACGGTGCCCCTGGGGCGACACCGTCATCCGCAGGCCCACCGTCCCGCCCTCGGGACTGAACTTCACCGCGTTGGAGATGAGGTTCTCCAGGATCTGGCTGAGCCGGAGGGGATCCGCCACGAGCAGGGTCCCTTCCGGGGCCTCCTTGACGACTTCGAGCCTGACCCCGGAGGCTCCGTGGCGGCTCGCAAAGTCCTCCCGGAGCGATGCCAGGAAGGCGTCGAGATCCAGGCGGACCGGCTCCAGGCGCATGGCCCCGCTCTCGATGCGGCTCAGCTCGGAGAGGTCCCCCAGCAGCAGGGCCAGGCGGTCCACGGAGCGCAGGATGGACTGGGCGCTGGCCTGGGCCGAATCCGGCAGCCGCTCCTCCTGGAGATTCTCCGCGGCGATGCGGATGGCGGTCACCGGGGTCTTCAGCTCGTGGCTCACGTTGGAGATGAACTTCTGTCGGGTGGTCTCCAGGGCCTCCTGGCGCGTGATGTCATCGAGGGTGAGCAGCACGCCGGCCACAGGCCCCGAGGGCGCGAAGGGGATGGCCCGCACCCGCAGGCTGCGGGCCGCCCGGCTGAGGCGCCACTCCGAGGGGATGCCCAGATAGGCGCGCTGGATGGCCACGGGGCTTTCCGGGTCGCCGAACACCGCACGGGTCCCCATGCCGGCCGCCAGGGGCGCGCCCAGGCCCATCAGGCGCTGGGCCGCCGGATTGTAGATCTCCAGGGTCTGCGCGGCCCCGAAGAGGAGGACCCCCTCCTCCAGCCGCGTCATCATGCTGCGGAGCAGCACGTCCTCCCGGGCGGCGCGTTCGCGGAGGTCCAGGTTCTCCTGCTCAAGGGCCGACCAGGCGCCGGGAAGATCCTCGATGGCCATGGGCCGGGTCTCCCGCATGAGCTGGTTCAGCGGCTCGGCCACGAGACGGACCTGCCAGCGGGCCATGAGCACCAGCACCAGGGCCAGGCTGGCCAGCAGACCGAGGGTCCAGCCGGCGGAGACTCCCTTCTGCACACTCATGCCCAGGCCGAGCCCCAGGAAGAGCATGGCGCCGAGCGAGAGCAGGGCGCGTCCCATGAAGGCCGACAGTGCGGAGCCTGGATGTCCGGTGGGTTCCTGATGGTCCATGGGCACAGACCATACACCGCCGGGCTGGAAAGCGGACAGACCACCTTGGGGAATTTACGCTCCGGTCACAGGTCTGAACCAGATACCCTGGAAGCGCTGTCTTGCGGAGCCTCCATGTCCCTCAATGCCCTGATGCGCTGGCTGAAACCCCGGGAGATGGTCTTCTTCGACCTGCTGGAATCGGCCACGAGCAACACCTACCAGGCCGCCCAACTCTTCGACCGGGAGATCCGCACCGGCGATCCGGTCCGCTTCGCCGAGCTCCGCCGGCAGATGAAGGATCTTGAGCACACCGGCGACGACATCACCCACGAGATCATCGACCGCCTGAATTCCACCTTCGTCACGCCCATCGAGCGGGAGGACATCCTCCACCTGGCCCACGCCATCGACGACGTGGTGGACCGCATCCACGCCGTCTGCGAGCGCCTCATCCTCTACCGCATCGCCTCCGTGAAGCCCGCCGTGACCGAGATCAGCTCCCTGCTGGTCGAAGGGGCCGGCGAGCTGCTCCACCTGGTCCGCTCCCTGCGGAACATGTCCAACGGCAAGGAGATCCGGGACCGGATCCGCCGCGTCCACACCCTCGAGAACAAGGCGGATTCCATCTATCACGCCGCCCTGGCCGAGATCTTCGAGGATCCGAAGGATCCCATCGAACTCATCAAGTGGAAGGAGATCCTGGAGCAGGTCGAGGACGCCACGGACAAGGTCGAGCTGGTGGCCAAGGTCGTGGGTTCCACGGTCATGAAGAACGCCTGAGGATTCCATGGTCCTCGCATTGGTCATCATCGTCTTCCTGGCCCTGGCCTTCGATTACATCAACGGCTTCCACGACACGGCCAACGCCATCGCCACCGTGGTCTCCACCGGGGTGCTCTCGGCCCGCAAGGCCGTCCTGATGGCCGGCGTCCTGAACTTCGGCGGCGCCCTGATGGGGGTCGAAGTCGCCACGACCATCGCGAAGGGCATCGCCGACAGCAGCCTCGTCGTCCCGGCGGTGGTGGTCGCCGCCCTGCTGGCGGCCATCGCCTGGAACCTCATCACCTGGTGGTTCGGCATCCCGTCGAGCTCCAGCCACGCCCTGGTGGGTGGGCTCGCCGGCGCCGTGGTGGCCCATGCGGGCCGTGCGGCCCTCCACACCGCCAAGCTGGAGGAGGTGGCCACCTTCCTGGTGGTGTCGCCCATCCTCGGCTTCTTCATCGCCATGGCGCTCATCCTGGCGCTCCTGTGGATCTGCCGGCGCATGGTGGGCCAGCGCGTGAACGTGGCCTTCCGCAAGCTCCAGCTCGTCTCCGCAGGGGCCATGGCCTTCGCCCACGGCACCAACGACGCCCAGAAGTCCATGGGCATCATCGCCCTGGCCCTCATCACCTACGGCAAGCTCGCCGCCCATGGCGCCAGCGTGGACGTGCCCCTGTGGGTGAAGCTCGTCTGCGCCCTGGCCATGGGCCTGGGAACCCTGTCCGGCGGGTGGAAGATCATCCGCACCATGGGGACCAAGATCGTCAAGCTCCGCCCCATCCACGGCTTCGCCGCGGAGACGGCCTCGGCCATCGTCATCCTCGGCGCCGCCCACGCGGGGATCCCCGTGAGCACCACCCATGTCATCGCCGGTTCCATCATGGGCGTGGGCACGAGCACCAACGTCTCCGCCGTGCGCTGGGGCATCGCCGGCAACATGGTGGTGGCCTGGGTCCTCACCATCCCGGTGAGCGCCCTGCTGGCGGGCGGCTTCCTGAAGCTGGTGGCGCCCTACTTCTGATGGCCTGAATTCACGAGGATTCCCCGGATCCGTCAAACGCCCGTCATCCCGGGGACCGATCTTTTCAGACCCGGGTTTCCCAGGCCTCGATGCCCCGGAAACCCCGTCACCGCGCCGTTCCGGCTTGTTGCCGACAAATTGCCCGGCGCGCCACGGGTGTGTCATGCCCATGCCCGACCCTGGTACCACACCAGGGAGGAAGGCCATGACCATCGAGACCCTACCCGCTCATCCCGAGGGTTCGCGCTACGTGGTGCGCGCCCTCACCAGCGACGATTTCGGCCACCTCCGCCGGCTGGAGTCCGAGATCTGGCGCGAGGACGGCAGCGGCGAGCTGTGCCCCCACTACCTCCGCCTCTGCACGGAGCTCTACCGGGACTGGTGCTTCCTCGCCATGGACGGCGACCGTCCCGCGGGCTACGTGCTGAACTTCGCCAAGGGGCGGACGGCCTACTGCGCCACCCTCGCCGTGCATCCGGACTACCAGAAGACC
Source organism: Acidobacteriota bacterium (assembly GCA_021778785.1). Lineage (GTDB taxonomy): Bacteria > Acidobacteriota > Holophagae > Holophagales > Holophagaceae > Geothrix. The sequence continues at coordinate 1,364 of JAJYBX010000190.1, read as the reverse complement.
CGCGTCAACTACCTGCTGATCCGGGCGATGGTGGCCAAGCTCGCCCAGGAGGAGGTGGAGGAGTGCCGGTTCCTCGTGGAGCCCGGCAATACCGATGCCCGCAGCATCCACAACGCCCTGGGCGCCAGGGTGGTGGAGGAGGTGCGCGACTTCTACGGTCCCGGTGACGTGCGGCTGTGGTCAGTCATCACGAAGGAGGACCTCGAGCGCGTCCGGGCCCGCTACACCCGCCTGAAGCTGGTGTCCTAGATGTCCTGGACCGGCGTCCTCTGGCCCACCTTCGCCCTCCTCCCCCGCCTGGCGGCGGGCGCGGAACCCCAGTCCGGCCTGCACCGCTGGGCCCGGCGCCTGCTGCCCGCCCTGGGTGTGGACCTGGAGGTCCAGGGGCACCTGAGGACGGACCTGCCCCTCTGGGTGGCCAATCACCTGAGCTGGGTGGATCCGGTGGTGCTCATGAGCCTGCGCCCCATGGGCACGGTGGCCAAGGGCGAGGTCACGGGCTATCCCCTGATCGGGAGCTGGGCCCGCAAATCCGGCCTCCATTTCGTGGACCGGGAGGATCCCGCCAGCCGCGCCTCAGCCCTGGCCGCCTTCTCGGGCTCCCTCCGCGAGGGGCGGTCCATGCTCCTCTTCCCCGAGGGCACCACCACGCGCGGGGAGCGCCTGGCCCCCTTCTACGAGGGCGGCCTGCGCTCGGCCCACGCCCTGGGCCTGCCGGCCCAGCCCACCCGCATCAGCAGCCCCGCCCCGCACTATCCCTGGACCGGCGACGAGACCCTGCTCCCCCACCTCCGCACCCTCCTGGCCACGCGCACCCCCGTGGTCGTGGAAGCCCTGGAGCCCCTGCATCCCGCCGACTTCCCCGATCCCGCCGACTGGATCGCCGCCTTCCGTTCCGCCCTCACCCCCCGGAGCCCCGATGTCCGCTGACGCGATCTTCCAGGGCCTCCGCACGGGCCTGACCCCCTTCCTGGGCCTGCCCCTGGAGCTGGAACCCCGGGCGGTGGCAGGCGTGGTCCTGGGGGCGCCCTGCGATGCCGGCGTCCTGCACCGCCCCGGCGCCCGCCTGGGCCCCTGGGCCCTCCGGGCCGCCTCCATGGGCCTGGGCACCCGGCCCATGCCCCAGCGGCTCCGGGAGGGCCGCGAGCCCCTCGCCCCCGCCGCGGCGGAAGGCTGGGTGGACGGCGGCAACATCCCGACCCTGCCTTTCTCCCTTGGCGAGGCCCTGGCGGTCGTCCAGGCCACGGTGGGGGACTGGGCCCGCTGCGGCTGCCGCACGCTGATGCTGGGCGGCGACCATGCGATGACGCTGGGGGCCCTGCGGGCCCTCGCCCGGCAGCACGGGCCCCTGGGCCTCCTGCACC
>JAJYBX010000189.1 GCA_021778785.1 Acidobacteriota bacterium | reverse complement strand
GCCGGCGTGGCCGCCCGCATGTCCCATGTCTCCACCGGCGGCGGAGCCAGCCTCGAGTTCCTCAGCGGCCTCGAGCTGCCCGGCGTCGCCGCCCTCTCCCGATAGCCCGTCCCGAGAGCAGACAGTCGCCCCCAGGAGATCCCATGCGCTGCGTCGTCGCCAACTGGAAGATGAACATTCTCGCCGGGGAGGCCACGGCCTTCTGTGAAGCCTTCCTGGCCCGCCACCACCCGATCCAGGGCGTGGCCGTGGGCATCGCCCCGCCCTTCCCCCTCCTCCGCCAGGTGGGGGATGCGGTCCGCGCCCACGGCGTGCGGGTCTTCGCCCAGAACGGGCATGCCGAGGCCAAGGGCGCCTACACCGGCGAGGTGTCCATGGCCCAGCTCCAGGATGCTGGCTGTGCGGGCGTGATCCTGGGCCACAGCGAGCGACGCCAGCTCTTCGGCGAGACGGACGCGGCCCTCGTGAAGAAGGTGAAGGCCGCCCGCGAGTGGAACCTCCTCCCCCTGCTCTGCGTGGGCGAGACCCTCGCCGAGCGCCAGGCGGGATTCACGCTGGAGGTTCTTGGACAGCAACTGTCCATCCTGGCCGAGACCGGCCCCGGTCCCCTGTGGGTGGCCTACGAACCCGTCTGGGCCATCGGCACCGGCCTGCGGGCCGAGGCCGAGCAGGTGCGGGAGGCCCACGCCTTCATCCGCACCAAGCTGGACCTCTTCATGGACCGGGGCGACTACCAGGCCCCCATCCTCTATGGCGGCAGCGTCACGCCCGAGAACTTCCCCGAGCTGCTGGACATCCCCGAGGTGGCCGGAGGGCTCGTGGGCGGCGCCAGCCTGGATCCCGCCAAGTTCGCGCAGCTGGCGAAGCAGGCGGGCTAGGGTCTGTTTTCAAAGTCGCGCGATGCCGCGCCGTGGGACTTTGAAAACAGACCCTAATCGCGGTCCAGCAGGTGACGGGCGGCCCCCAGGAGGAGGCCCGTCAGGCTCGGGCCGGTGATCCAGGTGGAGGGCGGGGCGGCCTCCAGCCCCAGGCCGAAGGAGTCGCCGGCGGCCGGGGGGCGGGTGACCGTCCGCTGGGCCTCCTTCAGGTCCTCCAGATCCCGCTCCCGGGAGCGGTCGAGGCCCCCCTCCTGGATGAAGACCAGCACCCGCCGCAGCTCGTCCCGGTCGAACCAGAGGCCGTGGTCCTTGCAGACATCCAGCACCACGCCAGAGCGCTTGGCGTAGTTCACGCGGTTCATGCGCTGGGCACAGCGGGGGCAGGGCCGGTACTGGACCGCCGCCAGTCCCTCCGTGGAGCCCACCTTCGGGGCCTGCCCCGGAAGGGCTCCAAGCACGGCCCCCTGCCCTTCGCGGCTGGCGGCCAGGCCTTCGAAGGCCTCCCGCTCCAGCCAGAGGCCACCGCAGGCCAGGCATTCCCGGACGGCCAGCTCGCCCACCTGGGCCCGGCCCAGGGGCTTGGCGCAGGCCGGACAGGGCGCCCCATCAGGCGTGCCGGCCTCCCGGGACCGGATGGCCACACCGCAAGCGGGGCAATGGCTGGCCGACAGGGGCACCAGGGCGAAGCAGGCCGGGCAGGCCACCGTGGCGAGCTGGGCTTGGCAGTAGGGGCACTGGGGGGCATCGGCCGGGACCGAGGCCCCGCAGGAGGAACAGCGGATCGCTCGGGCTTCCATCAGTCCTTCTTGGGCTCGGGGGCGGGTTCCGGGGTGGCGGGCTTCGGCGCGGGCGGCTGGTAGAAGCGCTGCTCGCTCACCGCCATCATGTGGAAATCCTCCGAGAGCCTGCGCACCACGACTCGGGCGAAGCCCTTGGCCTCCTCCTCGCGGATGCGGTCCACGTCGTCCCTGGAGCCCGGCGGCAGGGGATCCATGGATTCCACCACCTCATAGGGATCCACGCTGGTCACCCAGAGGGGTTCGGGATCACCGGGCCGCATGAGCCGGACCTGGGCCCGGACCCGACTGGGCCGGTACCCCAGACGCTCATCGGTCCGATCCCGCTCGGCGGCGGCGTTGCTGCCGGCCCACAGGCCCCAGAAGAGGCCGTCGAAGAAGGCCCCCTCCCGGTTGCCCGCAGCGGCGCTGAGGAGCCCCACCGCCACGCCCGTGGTGGCGCCCACCACCGCCGGACGGGGCGAACCGGGCGAGGGGGCCAGGTCGCGGATGTCCACCAGGAGCTGGGCCGCACCCGCCGGGGGCGTCACCCCTTCGGGCACCACCACCAGGCGCGTGGCCAGCCGGGCCCGCAGGGCCGCGGCGAACTCCTTCCGGTAGGCCTCCCGCTCCGGCACCTCCGGCGGCATGCTCACGGCCACCGTCACGGGCGGGGGCTGGCGGAGGAAACCCTCCACATCCGGCCGGCGGCAGCCGAAGGCGGCCAGGAGAGGGACCAGGAACAGCCAGGATGCACGGCGCATGACAGACCTCCGCGCCCCAGTGTGGTGCCGTCCCCCCGGCGCTGTCCAGGCACGGGAGCCGGGGGGATAGAATGGGGATCCTGCGAGGCCCGATGCTCATTCTTATGGAACCCTCCGCCACCCCCGACCAGGTCCGGGAGGTGCTCGCCCTGCTGGAAGCCTCGGGCATCCGCTGCCAGGTGAACCAGGCCCCCGAGGCCCTCAGCATCGTGGCGCCCCACGCCTCGCAGGCCCTCAAGCCCGATCGCATCGAGCCCATGGCCGGCGTGCGGCGGGTGGTCCCCATCACCAGCCCCTTCAAGCTGGCCAGCGCCGATTCGGTCACAGGCCGCACGGTGGTGGACGTCCGGGGCATCGGCATCGGCGGCCCCGAGCTTGTGCTGGTGGCCGGTCCCTGCGGCGTGGAGACCCGCGAACAGCTCTTCACCGTGGCCCGGTATGTGGCCGAGGCCGGCGTGAAGCTGCTCCGCGCCGGCGCCTTCAAACCCCGCACCAGCCCCTACGCCTTCCAGGGCCTCGGACTGGAGGGCCTGCGGCTGCTGGAGGAGGCCCGTGCGGAATTCGGGCTGGGCATCGTCACCGAGGCGACGGAGGTCGAGACCTTCGACGACGTGGAACGAAGCGCGGACATGATCCAGATCGGCGCGCGGAACATGCAGAACTTCGCCCTCCTGCGCCGGGCGGGCCGGGCCGGCAAGCCCGTCCTCCTCAAGCGCGGCCCGTCGGCCACGCTGGACGAATGGCTCTACGCCGCTGAATACGTGCTGGGCGAGGGCAACCGCAACGTCGTGCTCTGCGAGCGGGGCATCCGCACCTGGTCCGACCATGCCCGCAACACGCTGGATGTCAGTGTGGTCCCCGCCGCCAAGGCCCTCACCCACCTGCCCGTCATGGTGGATCCCAGCCACGCCACGGGGCGGCGGGATCTGGTCATCCCCTGCGCGCTGGCAGGCGTGGCGGCGGGCGCGGACGGGTTGCTGGTGGAGACCCACTGCCATCCGGAGAAGGCCCTCAGCGACGGCCCGCAGGCCCTCCTGCCCTCGGACTTCATCCGGCTGGTGGAGCGGGCCCAGGCCGTCCACCACGCCCTGCAGCTGCCCACGGCCACGGGCCTCTGGCTGTAGGAACCCACCCATGGCAGACTAGGTGGTTCGGAGCATCCATGAACGGCCTCGCCCTCACCATCCTGATCATCTTCGGCGTGCTGCTGGTGGGCACCATCCTGCTCCAGCCCGGCACCAAGGGCGGCGGCCTCGGCGCGTCCTTCGGCGGCGGCGGCGCGAACTCCGCCTTCGGCGCCCAGGGCGCCACGCCCTTCCTCTCCAAGGCCACCTACTGGCTGGCCGCGGCTTTCCTGGGCACCACGCTCATCATCGAGATCCTCGTCGTGCGGCAGAACCGCTCGGTGCTCGACAAGACTCCCGACCAGCCCGCCATCCAGACCCCTGCGGCTCCCGCCCCTGCGCCCGTCACCCCGCCGCCGGCCGCGCCCCAGGCGCCCGCCAAGAAGTAGGACCGGCGCCCCTCGCGCCGATTCCGGGCATTGACCATCCCGGCCCTTCAGGTAAACTGGTCCTTCCACGTGCCCGCGTGGTGAAATTGGTAGACACGCCATCTTGAGGGGGTGGTGGCCACAAGCCGTAGCAGTTCGAGTCTGCTCGCGGGCACCAAGTCGAGAGCGCCGGAAACGGCGCTCTTTTTCTGTCCGCTCCCGGCAGCCGATGACCGGGCGCGGAGAGCTGATAGGTTCAGACCATGTCCTGGCTTCCCGCCCCTGAGTTCCTCACGCCGCTGGCCCCCTGGTTCGACCGGGAGCGGCGGGACCTGCCCTGGCGGGCGGCGGACCTGGACGCGCCCCACCCCGATCCCTACGCGGTGCTGGTCTCCGAGCTCATGCTCCAGCAGACCCAGGTGGCCACGGTCATTCCCTACTTCGCCCGCTGGATGGAGCGCTTCCCCACGCCGACCCACCTCGCCGCCGCAGACGAGGACGCCGTCCACAAGGCCTGGGAGGGGCTGGGCTACTACCGCCGTGCCCGGTTCCTGAAGGCCGCCGCGGGCACCGTGGCCGTGGAGGGCTGGCCCACCGATCTCGAGGGCCTGGCGGAGCTCCCGGGCCTCGGCCCCTACACGGCGGCAGCCGTGGGCGCCATCGCCTTCCAGTGGCCCACGCCCGCCCTCGACGGCAACGCCTTCCGCGTGCTGGCCCGGCTGCTGGCACTCGACGGCGATCCCAAGGCCCGCGCGGCCGACCTGCGCGCCTGGCTGACCCCGGCTTTGGCGGCCCTGGGCCCCTCCCGCCTGACCCAGGCCCTCATGGAACTGGGCGCCACGGTCTGCGCGCCCCAGCCGGCCTGCGACCGCTGCCCGCTGGGGGATCGCTGCGGTGCCCGCCTCGCGGACCGCGTGGCGGAGATCCCGCCGGCCACCCGCCGGGCCCAGGTCCGTTCGGTCGAGCTGTGGCTGCTGGCCGTGGAGGCGAAGGATCATTTCCTGCTCCACCCGCCCGCCGTGCGCGGCCTCCTGGCGGGCCTCTGGCGCTGGCCCAGCCTGGAGGTCGCCGCAGGGG
>JAJYBX010000188.1 GCA_021778785.1 Acidobacteriota bacterium | reverse complement strand
CGGAAGGAAGGGGTGTCGAGCATGGCCCTCACCCAGGCGTTGCGCTGCTCCAGATCCGCCTCGGCCTGTCTGCGCGCGGAGATGTCCCGGAAGACCACCACGGCGCCGCCCGGCGTCCCGGCCTGCTGGACCGGGCTCGCGGACACGGCCACCGCCAGGGGCCGATGCTCCCGGTGCCAGTAGACCTCCTCCTCGGAAACGTAGCGCCCGCCCTCCCGGGCGACGCGGAGGATGCCGCAGGCCTCCGGGGACACCTGCCGCCCGTCGGCGGACTGGCGGTGAAACAGGTCGTGCGCGTCCCGCCCCAGCAGTTCCGTGGGCTCGAAACCCAGCAGCCGGCCGGCCTCGGCGTTCGCGAAGGTGATGCAGCCTTCCCGATCCACCACGTACAGCCCCTCGCCCATGGTCTCGGCGATCTCCCGGAGGCGCGCCTCGTTCTCGCGAGCCTCCCCCGCCAGTCCCCGCGCCAGCTGCTCGGCCCGGCTCCGGGCGCCCTCCAAGGAGAACGCGACGGCGAAGCTCAGGAGGCTCACGAGCAGGCCGAGGATCAGCACGTGGCCGGGGCTGCGGACATCCCGGCGGCTGGCGAAGGCATCCAGCGGGCGGAGGGAGATGTGCCAGGACCGTCCGCCGGCCTCCAGCCCCGCCGTGGCCTGCACGGCCGGATCCGGGGCGGATCCGGAGTCCCAGCCCCCGCTGCGGAACACGGCCATGCCCGTGGCGGTGTCGCGGATCTCCACCGCCGTGTCCCGGTCCTGGAGGTACCAGATCCCCTGGGCGAACTCGGCCATCGGAATGGAGCAGAAGACGTAGCCGAGGATCGAGGCCCGCCGAGCCCCCGGCGTGTCCGGTGGCCGGGCCCCCGCGTAGATGGGCTGGTAGAGGATCACGCTGCCCGGGCTGCCCTGCGGAGAATCCACCATCAGGCGGAGGGGCGCCGTGAGCGCCGCCCGCCCGCTGTCCCGGGCCCTGAGCATGGCCTCCGCCCGCTCGGGGATGGAGAAGTGATCCAGGCCGAGGAAGTGCCGGGGGCCCTCCTTCGGGCCTGCGACCGCAAGGGTCACGCAACGTTCGGCGCCCTCGGCCCCCCGTTGGAGCCGGCACACCCCAAGGCCGCTGTACCCCGGGATGTCCCCGCGCTCGACCAGCACCTGGAGAAGGCTGTCCAGGGCCTCCCCGCTGGAGTCGGGATGGACCTGGACCGCCATGGCCGCCTCGCCGACCAGGGCGCGGTAGCCCCCCAGCTGGTTCCGGATCTCCAGGGCGAGCTGGGCCGCCCGGCGCTCCGCCACGCGGCGCGTGTGCTGGCGGACGTCCTGGCGGACCCAGGCCCACAGGGCCGCCACCATCGCCAGGGAGACCGCCAGCACGAACCAGGCGAGCCGGATGGAACGGAAGGTGGCCCGGAGCCATGCCGCCATGGGAGGGTCCTCGTGCAGAGAAGGCGGGCCGATCATAACCCATCCATCCCCTATGTGAAGCGGGATCTCCGCTCGCTCCTTACTCCAGTGCCCCTGCCCTGGGCAGGTCCATGGAGCCCCGCCACACGCCGTAGAGCCGCGTCTCGGACCAGGGTCCCTGGTCGGGCCGGAAGCGGCGCAGCTTCTGGGACACGAACCACACGGTCCCGTCCTTCAGATGCACTTCGTCGTAGGGCGCGAGCCGGACCTTCGCCATGTCCGCCGGATCGACCCTGCCCGGAAAGGCCGCCCAGGCCCAGCGGCGCGAGACCAGCCCCTCCGCCCAGGCGGCGCTGGCCATCAGGGCCGGATCCGTGTCCACCCTCAGCCCCGCCAGGCCCGCCCGCCCGTGCAGGAAGCCGTCGAAACGCACCAGGCCCGTGCCCCTGCGGATGAAGGGACCGCTGCCGGGCACGCGCCACTGCGCCATCCGCCCGGGGACATCGTCGGCGCGGGCGGGGAAGCGGAGCTCCAGCGTCCGGTCATCAAGCACCCGCGGCTTGGCGCCCGACGCGGCCAGCGGCGGGGCCAGCGCCGACGCCACCCGGCCGGCATCCAGCGTCGCTCCGTCCTGCAGCCGGAGGCCCGCCTTGAGGGTGATCCGCCATCGGCGTCCGTTGCGGGAGCGCTGCAGCCCCTCCACCAGCTGTCCCGCCCAGGCGCCTTCCGGCGTCCGGGCAAGCAGGGTCAGGTCCGACTGGTTGGCCAGGAAGGCGTCCAGGCCCGGCCCGGCGGGCACGAGGGCTTCGAGCACCGCCTGGTCCTCGCCAAAGTCCGGCGCGGCCGCCACGTAGAGCGGGGCATCGGAGGCCAGGGGCACCGGCACCAGGCCGTTCTCGTAGGCCAGGTAGCCGGCAATGAGGAGTCCGGCCAACAGGAAGGTTGCGAGGACGATGCGGGGCTTCATGGCCTCCCTTCTACGCCGCGCCGAGCAACTTCGCCAGGGGTTCCACGCGGCGCAGGGCCTCCGCGATGTCGGCCTCCGACAGGTCGCGGTGCGCAATGAAGCGCAGGGCGGGTCCCACGATGGAGGCCCGCACGCCGGCGGCCTCCAGCGCCGCGGCGGCGGTGGGCGCGTTCGCGACCGGGATCAGCAGGATGTTCGTCTCAGGCACCGGGGCGGCCACGCCGAAGCCCCGCAGCCCCTCGGCCAGGGCCCGGGCCTTGGCGTGGTCCTCGGGGATGCGCGGCAGGTAGTCCAGGGCCACCAGGCCCGCGGCGCCGATGACGCCCCCCTGGCGCACGCCGCCGCCCAGCATCTTGCGGAGACGCCGGGCCTCGACCATGGCCGCCTTCGTGCCGCAGACCAGCGAGCCCATGGGCGCGCCCAGGCCTTTGCTCAGGCAGACCTGCACCGTGTCCACGCCTTCGGTGAGGGCGGAGGGCGGCAGGTTCTGCGCCGCGGCGGCATGCCAGACGCGGGCCCCGTCAAGATGCACGGCCAGCTTCGCCGCCTTGGCCGCGGCCACCAGGGAGCGGTGCTCGGCCTGGGGGATCACGGCGCCGCCGGCGAAGTTGTGGGTGTTCTCCAGGCAGAGGAGCTTCGTCTGCAGGGTGTAGTAGGGCCCCGGCGAGCCGGCGGCCTTCGTCACCTGGGCGGGCGTGGGCCGGCCCGGACCGGCATCCCAGGCCAGGGCCTCGGGCATGCCCCCCGCCAGCCAGGCGGCGGTGCCCAGCTCCGCTCCCAGCACATGCGCCTGGGCGGGGGCAAGGAACCGGTCCCCGCGCCCGAGGTGCATCATCAGCGCGACGAGGTTGCCCATGCAGCCGCTGGGCACCCACAGGGCGGCCTCCATGCCCAGCAGGTCCGCCACCCGGCCCTCCAGCCGCGCCAGTGTGGGATCGTGCTCCAGCACATCGTCCCCCACTTCGGCGGCGGCCATGGCGGCGCGCATCTCGGGGGAGGGCTGGGTCACGGTGTCGGAGCGGAGGTCGAGGGGTCGCATGGAAGCATTGAATCACGAGGCGAATGGTCCCTCTTGACAAAACAGGTTTGCAATACAAACTAGTTTTATGACTCGACCCAACCCCGATCCAAGGAGCATCCTCGACCTCGACCGCATGGTCCACGAGCCCGCGCGCCTGGCCATCCTCACGGTGCTGGCCGCGGCGGAGGAGGTGGCCTTCCTTTTCCTCCAGAAGGTGACGGGCCTCAGCAAGGGCAACCTCTCCAGCCACACCCAGAAGCTCGAGGCGGCGGGCTTCCTCGAAACGGTCAAGGCCTTCCAGGGCCGCATCCCCTCCACCACGTTCCGCATCACGGAGGAGGGCCGCGCCGCCCTCCAGGCCTACCACCGCCAGCTCCGCGCCCTGCTCCCCAAGGAAGGCAAGCCATGACCACCCCGGACCTCGACGCCCTCGCCGCCCTCACCCGCGACTACGCCGCCTTCCAGACCCGCAAGAGCGGGCTCGCCACGGCGCTGGGTGGGCTGCTCGCCGTGGTGCTGGCCGTGGGCTCGCTCAGCCCCCTGTTCATGGGGGCCCGCCTCGGGCATCGGCTGCTCCTCGAGTACCTCGTCTGGACGCCCCTCCTGTGGCTCTTGCTGAAGGGGCTCCTGGCCCGGGCCCTCTACCGGGGGGCCGGCTCCGTGAAGGCCCTCCCCGACGGAGCCTATGAACGACGGCGATGGTTCTGGATCTTCGGCCTGGCGATGTTCCTGCTGGCGGTGGGACTCTCGGGCCTGTACGCCTTCGCCCGGGGCCTGCTGCAGGCAGGTGCCGCCCATGATGCCTGCGTTCCTGCTCCGCCGCTCTGGCTGCTGGCGATGCCGCCGGTCTACCTCCTCGCCATGCCGTGGGCCATCCGGGGCATCGAGGAGGCCCGGGCCTATGCGGTGCTCGTGGGCCAGTCCGTGCTCTGGCTCCTCCCCTTCTTCCTCTTCTACTTCGGCGCTCCCACCCCTCCCCTGAAGACCGGGTGGGGGCTGCTCGGCGATCTCTTCGGCGTCGGCATCCTGGTGCTGTGGTACCTGATCATGGTCTGGGGAGCCCTGGCCATGGTCCGCGGCTGGAAGGAGCACCGGGACTTCCGGAAGCTGCTGGGGACCCTGCCCTGAGGACCCGGCCTCGGGCCCAGGCTCTGGCACAATGGCCGTTTCCGCCGGAGCCCGAATGAACCTGCTGCAAGTCATCCTCCTCGGCCTGGTCCAGGGCCTGACGGAATTCCTGCCGGTGTCCTCCACGGCGCATCTGACGCTCACGGAGAACCTGCTCCTGGGCCACAGCATGCCCCTGGCCTTCGACATGCTGCTGCACGCGGGCACGCTCGTGGCGCTCATCATCTACTTCCGGAAGGAGCTGGGCCGGGTGCTGGCGGGCTGCGTGGGCCGCGACGAGGAAGGGCGGAAGCTCGCGGTGATGCTCTTCGTGGCCATGATCCCCACGGGCGTCTTCGGCCTGCTCACCCGGGGCACCAAGGAACTGGCGAAGGAGCACCTCTGGGTCTATGGGCTCTGCCTCTGGTTCACCGCCGCCATCCTCTTCCTGGCCAATCGCCTGGCGAAGACCCGCCCCGGACGTGCGGTCGGGGAGGTCACCTGGAAGGACGCCCTGTGGGTGGGCGGCATC
>JAJYBX010000187.1 GCA_021778785.1 Acidobacteriota bacterium | reverse complement strand
CCGAGTTGTTCGGCGGCACCTTCGTCGTCACCTCGGGCGTCGGGCTGGGCACCGAGGTCACCGCGCAGTGGGCCGCGGGGGAGATCCCTACCGAGTGATGAGGCCCTTCTCGATGGCGTAGGCGGTCAAGCCCGGGACGCTGTGGAGCTGCAGCTTCTCCATCAGGTTGGCCCGGTGCTTCTCGACCGTCTTGGGGCTGATGCAGAGATACTCCCCGATCTCGCGGTTCCGGTAGCCCTCCGCGATGAGCTTGAGCACCTCCCGCTCGCGGGTGGAGAGCTCGGCGAAGGAGGGCCGCAGGGAGGGGTCCTCCCGGGCGCCGAGGTAGCCGTTGATCACCCGGGAGGCGATGGGCGGGGCCAGGTAGCGTTCGCCGTCGAGGACGCTCCGGACGGCCAGGAGGAGCTCCGCCGCGGTGGAATCCTTCAGGACGTAGCCATCCGCGCCGGCCTTGAGGGCGGTGAAGACGTAATCCTCCGTCTTGTGGACGGTGAGGACCAGCACCCGGGTGCGGGGGCTCACCCGCTTGATGTCCTGGAGGGCCTCCAGCCCGTTGGTCCGGGGCATGGAGAGGTCGAGGAGCATGAGGTCGGGCTGGAGTTCCTCGGCGCAGCGGATGGCCTCCCGTCCGTCCGAGGCCTCGCCCACCACCGCCAGGTCGGGCCGCTGCGCGAACAGGGCGCAAAGTCCCTCGCGGAGGATGGTGTGATCCTCGGCGATCACCAGTCGATGCTTGGTTTCCAGGGGAACACCTCGGTGACGACCCGGTTGGATAGGCGTTACGACAGGAGCTGATGGGCGGCCTTATTTATAGCATGGCGAAGATGAAATTACCGGGTTCCCCACCCCTCAATGGGGGAAACACCCCATACCCCGGGGACGCCTCTCGGCCGAGTCTGGAGTCCATTACGACAAATTGTCGCACCTGGACCCGGAACCCCCTTTGAGGCGGTGAAGGGTCGCGGCGCACCCGATCGCCCTTCAGACCCAACCCCCGGGGGTGTTCCATGACGAAGACCAACCGCATCCTGACGCTGCTGGCCGCCGTGCTCTTCTGGCTGGTGCCCGGCCTCCGGGCCCAGATGCCCGAGGGCAAGACGCGCACCGCCCGGCCGACCCCGGGGGGCGACAAGAGCGCCATCCTCGATCGCGCCACGCGCCGCCACACCCTGGCCGCCGCCCGGAAGGCCGCGGCGGAGCGGGCCAAGGCCGCCCGGCAGGCTGGGGCGGGCAAGCACCTGGCCCTGGCGCCCGGCAACGCCCTGGCCCCCGCCTATCCGCCCCCGGCCGCCCCGGGGGTCATGAATCCCCTGGGCACCCCCGACTACATGAGCGGCCTGGTCCCGAACTGGACCAACAGCCCCATCCTGCAGAAGTTCGTCCACACCCTCCCCGGCCTCGGGCCGGACAACCGGAACGATCTCGGGAACTACATCCCCGTGGCCGTTCCCGATCGGGTCACCTTCCCGGGCTCCGACTTCTACGACCTCGGCGTGGTGGAGTACACCCAGCAGCTGCACCGGGACATGCCGGCCACCCGGCTCCGCGGCTACAAGGATCTCTCCCCCTCGGCCGACGGCGCGGCCCACTACCTCGGGCCCGTCATCTTCGCCAAGAAGGACCGGCCCGTGCGGGTGAAGTTCGAGAACCTGCTGCCCACGGGCACGGCCGGGAAGCTCTTCCTCCCGGTGGACACCACCGCCATGGGCGCCGGCCTCGGCCCCAACGGCGGCACCGAGATGTACCCCCAGAACCGGGCCCTGCTGCACCTCCACGGCGGGGCGAACCCCTGGATCAGCGACGGCACGCCGCACCAGTGGATCACGCCGGCCGGCGAACCCACGAGCTATCAGAAGGGCGCCAGCTTCCAGAACGTGCCCGACATGGTGGGCCCCGGGAAGCTCATCCCCAATCCGACGCTGGATGACGGCCTCGGCACCTACTACTACACGAACCAGCAGAGCAGCCGGATGATGTGGTACCACGACCACTCCTTCGGCCTGACCCGCGTGAACGTCTACGCCGGCGAAGCCTCCGGCTACATCCTCTCGGATCCCGTGGAGGACGCCCTCATCGATGCGGGCACCCTCCCGGGCACCGGCATGGGTGTGTACCGCTACGGCATCCCCCTCATCATCCAGGACAAGAGCTTCGTCCCCGACGCCACGAAGCTGGCCGCCACCGATCCGACCTGGGATCCCGCCACCTACGGCGGCGAGGGCAGCCTCTGGTTCCCCCATGTCTACATGCCGAACCAGAACCCCATGGACATCTCCGGCGCCAACGGCATGGGCCGGTGGGACTACGGTCCGTGGTTCTGGCCCCCGGTGACCGCCGCCGCCGGCCTGGTGAACGGGCCCCTGCCGGGCCTCAACCCCGGCGATCCCGAGATCCCCGGCACGCCCAACCCCTCGATGGTGCCCGAGGCGTTCATGGACACGCCCCTGGTGAACGGGTGCCCCTATCCCAAGGTCACCCTCGAGCCCAAGGCCTACCGTTTCCGCATCCTGAACGCGGCCAACGACCGCATGTTCAACCTGCAGCTCTACTACGTGGACCCGGCCCATCCCACCGAAGTGAAGATGGTGCCCTCCGTGCCCCATCCCGGCGATCCCGCCTGGCCGGCCACCTGGCCCACCGATGGCCGGGACGGCGGCGTGCCCGATCCGGCCACCGTGGGACCGAATTTCGTCCAGATCGGCACGGACAGCGGCTTCCTGCCCACGCCCGTGGAGATCCCCAACCAGCCCGTCGGCTTCAACTACAACCGCCGGGACATCGTGGTGCTCAACGTCCAGGAGAAGAGCCTCTTCCTGGGCCCCGCCGAGCGGGCCGACGTGATCGTGGATTTCTCCCAGGTGCCCGCAGGGTCGAAGCTGATCCTCTACAACGACGCGCCGGCCCCGGTCCCCGCCTTCGACACCCGCTACGACTACTACACGGGCGACCCCGACCAGACGGACACCGGAGGTGCGGTTCCGACCCTGGAAGGCTACGGACCCAACACGCGCACCCTGATGCTCATCGAGATCGCCGGGACGCCCGGGACCCCCTTCGACAAGGCGGCCCTCATGAACGCCTTCGCCTCCACGGCGACCACCACCGGTGCCTACCAGGCCGAGCAGGAACTCCCGATCGTCCCCCAGACCGCCTACAACAGCGCCTTCAACCGGACCTTCACGGACACCTGGTCCACCATCCAGGCCAACTACCTGAACTACACCGATCCCCAGACGGGCAACCCCGTCCAGGTGCAGATGGGCTCCAAGGCCATCCAGGAGCTGTTCGAGCTGGAATACGGCCGCATGAACGCCACCCTCGGCGTCGAGCTGCCCTTCACCAACTTCAACATCCAGACCACCATCCCCCTCGGGTACATCGATCCGGCCACAGAGCACCTCCAGGACGGCCAGTTCCAGGTCTGGAAGATCACCCATAACGGCGTGGACACCCATCCGGTCCACTTCCACCTCTTCGATGTGCAGCTCATCAATCGCGTGGGTTGGGACGGCGCCGTGCGCCTCCCCGACGCCAACGAGGTCGGCTGGAAGGAGACCGTGCGGATGAATCCCCTCGAGGATTGCATCGTCGCCTTCCGTCCCAAGGCCTTCGCCCTGCCGTTCTCGATCCCCCACAGCGTGCGGCCCCTGGATCCCACCCGGCCGGTCGGCGCGAACATCACGCTGGTCAACCCCGTGGACGGCAATCCCATCACCGTGAAGAACGACGCCACGGACTTCGGGTGGGAGTACGTCTGGCACTGCCACATCCTCGGCCATGAAGAGAACGACTTCATGCGGGCCATGATCCTCACCGTGCCCGACATCACCTTCTCCGGCACGGTGACCTCCGGCGGCCTGCCGCTGCCCGGCGTGACCCTCACCTTCAGCGGTGGCGGCTCCACCACCACCGACGCCAACGGGCAGTACACCTTCACGCACACCTCCCACTGGATCGGGACGATCACGGCCTCGCTGCTGGGCTACACCTTCGCCCCCGCGTCCTACAGCTACTCGAACGTCACCGTTGACCAGCCCAGCCAGGACTTCGTGGGCACGCCCTCCCCGATGGTGTCCGGAACCGTCGTCACCAGCGACGTCCCGCCGGTCCCCCTCGCGGGCGTCACCCTCAACCTGGACAACGGCGGAGGCTCGGCCGTGACCGACGCCACCGGCGCCTACCAGGTGAACGTCCCCTCCGGCTGGAGCGGTTCCGTCACCCCCGTGCCCGTGCCCGGCTACATCCTGGCTCCCACGGCCTATCCCTTCACCAATGTCACCACGCCCCAGATAGCGAACTTCGTGGCCACCCCGGCGGTCGCCATCTCCGGCACCATCCTCGCCGGCGGCCAGCCCCTGCCCGGCGTGACCCTCGCCTTCAGCAACGGCGGCGGCACCGCCACCACCAATGCCAATGGCGCCTACACGATCACCCTGCCGTCCGGGTGGTCGGGAACCGCGGTGCCCGCCCTCGCGGGGTACCTCTTCAACCCCGCGTCCCTGTCCTACACGAACGTGACCGCCAGCCAGACGGCCCAGAACTACACCGCCACCCCGGTGGCCGTGGTGTCCGGAACCGTGATGGCGAACGGCGCCCCGCTGGCCGGCGTGACCCTCACCTTCAGCAACGGCGGGGGCATGACGACCACCGACGCCACCGGCGCCTACCGCATGAGCCTCACCTCGGGTTGGAGCGGGACGGCCACGCCTTCCCTGGCCGGCTTCAGCTTCGCGCCCGTCTCCCGTGCCTACTCGAACCTCACGGTGGACCAGGCGGCCCAGGATTACGTCGGCACCGCCGTGGTCACGCTCTCCGGCACCGTCGCCAATGGCGCTTCGCCCCTGGCGGGCGTGACGCTGGCCTTCAGCACCGGCCAGACCGCCACCACGGATGCCGGCGGCAACTACAGCCTCACCCTGCCAGCCCCCTGGACGGGCACCGTCACGCCCGCCCTGGCCGGCTATGCCTTCACCCCCGCCAGCCGCAGCTACACCGCGGTGACCGTGGACCAGGCCGCCCAGAACTACGCCGCCTCGCCGATCGTCGTGA
>JAJYBX010000186.1 GCA_021778785.1 Acidobacteriota bacterium | reverse complement strand
AAAGGTTCAAAGACTGAAGAAACCGCGAATGGCGCGAATGAGCACGAATGGAAAGGCGGGAAAGGATCACCGCCAAGACGCCAAGACGCGAAGCAAGACCAACGCCTTGTCCTGTGCTGTTCTTGGCGCCCTTGGCGCCTTGGCGGTGATCTGTCCTTTTTCGCGCCCATTCGCGCCATTCGCGGTTTCCTTCTTTTAGGATCTCCCCATGAGCACCCTCCGCGTCGCCCTCGTCCAGCAGGCCACCGTCTGGGAGGATCCCGCCGCCAACCTCGCCAAGGCCCGGGACTTTGTGGCCGAGGCCGCGCGCGCCGGGGCGCGGGTCGTGGTGTTCCCCGAGCTGGCCACCACGGGCTTCACCATGGCGCCGGAGGGCTTCGCCGAACCCCTGCCGGGCCACACCACGGAGGCCTTCGCGGCCCTGGCCCGGGAATTCGGCCTCACCGTGATCGGCACCGCCGTGGAGGCCCACGCGCCCCACCCGCGTAACGCGGCCTTCGCGCTCGCCCCCGACGGCTCCCTGGCGGCCATCTACCGCAAGCTCCACCCCTTCACCTACGGCGAGGAGCACCGGCACTACGTGGGCGGCGACGACTGCCCGGTGTTCGACGTCGACGGCCTCCCCTGCGGCCTGCAGATCTGCTACGACCTGCGCTTCCCCGAGCCCTTCCGCGCCCTGGCCGCGAAAGGCGCGGAGATCGTCTTCCTCCCCGCCAACTGGCCCGCCCGCCGCATCGACGCCTGGTCCACCCTCCTGGCCGCCCGGGCCATCGAGAACCAGATGGCCCTCTGCGGCGTCAACCGCGTGGGCCGCGATCCCCTGGCCGAGTACCCCGGCCGTTCCGCGATCCTCGATCCCTTCGGCGTCCCCATCGCCACCGGCGGCTCGGAGGAGGGTCTCGTCGTCGGGGAGATCGACCTGACGAAGCTCCGCACCTGGCGCGAGCGGTTCCCCGCCCTCCAGGACCGGCGGCCGGAGGTGTACGGGCGGTTGTGATCTTGAGTGCCACCACACGAGCACCCAACGACCAAGATCCTCCCTGTGGCCAATCAGCCGGGACTGGATCGTCGCTCTCGCTGACCTGTCGTTTCCTCGGTCAATTCTTGTACGTGACCTGATCGGTAAACCAGCCGATCGAACCGACCAGATCCCTGAGAAGATCCCCACCGACCTGGAAATCCTTGCGGTCCTTGACGCTCACTGAGACGACGATCACCACGGTCGGCGCGTCAATGTAGGCGACCCATTCGGGCCTTTTCCCGGTCACGCCCAGAAGTGTGTAAACCCTGGCCTCTCGGCCATCCTGGGTTTTGAGAGATGCCTGGCGCTCAACCTTGGCGCCATTGCCTCCCTGGATCGTTTGAGCCAGATCAGCTTTGATATGGGCCTCGATCCCATCCGGTGATCGTCGCTGAACCATGGTGTAACCAATGGCGAGACTGTCCTCGAACGTTTTCCCCGACTGATAGAACACCGCAAAAATCCCGCGGTCGGCCCAACAGGAATTGTCGAGTACCCAGCCTTTCGGTGCTTGGATGAAGTAGGCATGGTCGGGTCCGTGGACAATCCCTGTGCCGTTCTCCACCGGAGGCAGACCGAATCCCTGCTTCTTGAGGAGGGCGAGCCACCCCTTGGCCTCGGTTTGCCCTGCGGCTTCCGCCTTGAGGAACCACTGGTAGGCCTCGGCACGGTCTTTCTCGATGCCTTCTCCATTCGCCAGGGCCACGCCGAAATCGAGCATTGCAACCGGGTGCCCTGCCTGGGCCGCCCTGCCGAAACAATCCGTGGCCTTGGAAAGGTCCCGGGCCACCCCCATTCCTTCGTGGTAGGCCATCCCAAGGTCCAAGAGGGCCTCCACATGCCCCTTCTCCGCCGCCTTCCTGAACCACTCCACGGCGAGTGCGGGATTGGCCACCACGCCGGTCCCCATTGCGTAGCAAAGCCCCACGTCGAAGCTGGCGCAAACATGGCCCTGATTTGCCGCCTTCAGAAACCAGGCGAAGGCTTCCTCAAAATGGCCCGGGCTGGACTCAGCCTCTTTCAATTCAGTCCCCAGTTGATGCTGGGCCTCGGCATCCCCGGCCATGGCGCGGTGCCGGAGGGCATCCGAGGGAACCACGGATTGCGCATAACCCACGGAGGCCGTGAGGATCAACACAGCAGGACAGAAACGTCGCAACAGGTTTGGAGTAGTCATGGTTATCCCGTGGGGATCATGGACATTGGCTGGTGAAGGGGAGAGTGAACCGGTTAATGATGCGACACACCAGATCTGTCAGTCGATCGTTCTGCTTGATGAGAGTGGCCCGCTTTCCCGCCCTGCTGGACCGGAGACCGGAGGGGTACGGGCGGTTGTGATGGCATGCCTCCAGGCGGCTGCACGGTGATCCGGCCCCCTCCAGACGGTAGGCTTGGGAGTACCCTTCCGTGGAGCCTCCGTGCGACACCGCCTGTCCACCCTGATGCTGCTTCTGGTCGCGGGCCTGCTGCGGGCCCAGGCCTCCGGGCCCTTCCTGCAGGCCTTCGCGGCGCTGCCGGACCACGGGTTGAAGGACCAGGTGGATGGGCGGGTGGGATCCGGACTGGCGGGCGGCTGGTGGTCCGAGAACGACACCCTGCCCTTCCGGGCCCGGGTGCTCGTCCAGGCCTGGCCCAGTGGATCGTTGCGCGGGCTTCCGGGCGCCACCTCGAAGGTGACGAACGCGGCCTTCACCCTCGAGCACGTCATCCTGGTCTCGTCAGGTTCGCGGTTCTACGGAACGGTGGGCGTGGGAGCGGATCACTGGATCGTGGAGAGGCCCGGCACCCCGACGGGCCGCACGACCCACCTCTGCGGCGTGGGCGCCATCGGCTACCGGTTCCCGAATGGGCTCTTCCTCGAGATCGGTGACAAGCGGGGGCCCTTCTTCGGCGGCACTGAGGCCGGGACCACGTATTTGTCCGCGGGGTACCGTTTCTGATCGCCCCTTCCCGACCCGACCGGCGGACGTAGATTTGTAGACATGCGAAAGGTGCCGCGCTGGGCCCTTGTCCTCCTCGCGGTGGGGATCGGGGCGGTGATCCTCAAGGTGGCGGTGTTCCGGGACGCGGGGCTGGAGGTGAAGGTCGCCCGGGTCGAGGCGGGGCCGGTGGAGGAGATCGTCACCAACACCCGGGCGGGCACGGTGAAGGCCCACCGCCGGGCCAAGCTCTCGCCGCAGATCGCCGGCGTGATCACCGCCCTGCCCCACCGCAAGGGCAGCCGGGTGGCCCCCGGGGACCTGCTGCTCCAGATCGAGGACTCGGTGCCGCGGGCCTCGCTGGAGCTCGCGGAGGGCCAGGTCCGCACCGCGGAGGCCCGCACGCGGGAGGCCTGCCTCGCCGCGGACCTCGCCGAGAAGGAGCTGGCGCGGGGCCAGGCCCTGAGCCGGTCCGGCATCCTCAGCCCGCAGGCCCTGGACGCCCTCCAGAGCGCCCGGGACCGCGCCGCCGCCACCTGCCAGGCCCTGCGCGCCGCCCTGGAGGAGGCCCGCAGCCAGGTGCGGCTGGCCCGGGCCCAGCTCGCCCTCACCCAGCTGCGGGCGCCCTTCGCGGGGATCGTGGCCGAGTGCTCCGGCGAGGTCGGCGAGTGGATCACGCCGGCCCCCACGGGCATCCCCATCCCGGCAGTGCTGGATCTCTTCGACCCCGCCACGCTCTACGTCAGCGCGCCCATCGACGAGGTGGACTCCCAGCGGGTGAGGGCCGGGATGCCGGTGCGGATCGCCGTGGACTCCCATCCCGGCCTGAAGCTGGCGGGCCGCCTCGACCGCGTGGCCCCCTACGTCCTCGATGTCCAGGAGCAGAACCGCACCGTGGAGATCGAGGCCTCGCCCCTGGATCCCTGGTCGGCCGGGGGCTTCCTGCCCGGCACCTCCAGCGATGTGGAGGTGATCCTGGCCCGGAAGGACGGCGTGCTGCGCGTGCCCACCTCCGCCATCGCGGAAGGCGGGAAGGTGCTCGTGCTGGCGGGGGGCCGCCTGGCGGAGCGGACGGTGCAGACCGGCCTCCGCAACTGGCAGTTCACGGAGGTCCGATCGGGCCTCGCGCCGGGCGAGCAGGTGGTCACCACGCGGGAATCGGCGGAGGTACGCGCCGGGGCCCGGGCCCATGCCCAGGCCGAGGATCGCGCCCGGGAGGGGCCATGATCGAGCTCGAGGGCGTGTGGCGCACCTACCCCATGGGGGAGGGCGTGGTCCATGCCCTGCGGGACATCAGCCTGGCCATCGCCCCGGGCGAGCACGTCGCCCTGATCGGCCCCTCGGGCTCGGGCAAGTCCACGCTGCTGCACATCCTGGGCTGCCTGGACCGCCCCACCCGGGGCCGCTACCGCTTCGAGGGCCGGGAGGTGGGCGCTCTGCCGGATGGCGAGCGGTCCCTGCTCCGGCGGAACCGGATCGGCTTCGTCTTCCAATTCTTCCACCTCCTGCCCCGGCTCACCGCCCAGGGCAACGTGGAGCTGCCCATGCTGTTCGGCGGGATCCCCCGGGACGAGCGGAAGGCGCGGGCCGCGCGGGCCCTGGCATCGGTGGGCCTCCTGCCCCGGGCGGACCACCGGCCCGACCAGCTCTCCGGCGGGGAGCGGCAGCGGACGGCCATCGCCCGGGCCGTGGTCATGGCCCCCGCCGTCCTGCTGGCGGACGAGCCCACGGGCAACCTGGACCGCGCCTCGGCCCAGGAGGTGATGGGCGTGCTGGAGGCCATGAACCGGCAGGGCCTGACGCTGGTGGTGGTCACCCACGATCCCCTCCTCGCCGGCCGCGCGAAGCGGGTGGTGCACCTCGCGGACGGCGTCCTGGCCGAATCCCCGGCACCGGCGGAGGCCTAGGATGACCGCCCTCGACCTCCTCGGCTTCGCGGTGGGCGCCCTCCGGGGCCATCGGCTCCGCACCGCGCTCTCGGTGGCGGGCGTGGCCATCGGCATCGCCTCCGTCCTCGCCCTCACGGCCCTGGGGGAGGGCGCCCGGCGCTACATCGTGGACGAGTTCGCGTCGCTGGGCTCCAACCTCGTCATCATCCTGCCCGGGAAGGTG
>JAJYBX010000185.1 GCA_021778785.1 Acidobacteriota bacterium | reverse complement strand
TCGTGGGTGTGCTCAGCCTGCTGCACCTGGCCGGAGCCCGGGACTACGTCATCAGCCGGCCGGGACAGTCGCTCCCCGGGGCCATCGGCTCGGCCCTGGGCTTGCACCTGAACTGGTACGAGGGCCATACCGGCTACCTTCCCGGCAACTGGGACGTGCTCTGGTCCCTCTCCATCGAGGAGGTCTTCTACCTGGGCTTCCCCTTGGTCTGCCTGGGCCTGCGCCGGGCCCGGTTCCTGGTGCCCGCGCTGCTCCTCCTGGCCCTGTCGCTGCCGGCCTCGCGGGCGGCCCTGGCGGGGAACGAGGTCTGGCAGGAGAAGGCCTACCTTCCGGGCATGGCGGGCATCGCCATGGGGGTGCTCGCCGCGCTGGCGGCGGACCGGTTCCGCCCGCGGGGCCCCTGGTCCGCATGGCTGCTCGGTGGCGCCGGGGCGGCGGGGCTCATCGCGGTGCTGGGCTTCGAGAACCGGCTCTGGCCCCTCCTCGGGAACGGCTGCATCCTCCTGCTCACCCTCTCTGCGGCGGGCCTCGTCCTCGCCTTCCACTGGCTGGCCAGCTTCCACCTCCTTCCGGCGCCGCCCGGCACCGGCTGGCTGCGCTCCTTCGGCCGATGGAGCTACGAGATCTACCTCACGCACATGTTCGTGGCCTGGCCCGTGGTCCACCTCTTCAGGGCCACCGGCGCCGACCTCCGATGGGGCTTCCTGTGGTACGTCCCCGCCGTGGCGGCCTCCTGGCTGCTGGGCCGGCTGGTGGCGCAGTACCTCTCCCTGCCCGCCGAGCGATGGCTCCGCCGAGGGCTGATGCGGGCGGAGCCGCCGCGGGATTCCGAGGCGGTGGCGGCGGGCTGAGGTCGCCGCTGCGCCGGTCCGTGTGGTGTTTCCCGACAGGGGAGGCAGCCTGCGACTTGCCAGCGGCTGTGCGCGTCGGGGAAGCCCATCCTTCCTGGGCCTCAACCGTCGGCACGGCTCCTGCGTAGTCCCTGCATCGCTCGTCCGCAACGAGCCTCTTCCCAGGAGCTGCCATGCCCCTCGCCCGATCCCTGTACCTGGTTCCGCTGGCCTTCGCCGGCGCCGCCCTCGCCGCGCAGGAGGCCGCCCCGAGGCCCGAAGCCAAGGCGCCGGTGGCCGAGCCTGCGAAGGAGGACTCCGACTGCCATGTCCGCTTCCGCTTCCACCACCACCCTTCGGTGTTCGGGGCCTACGTGCAGGCGGTCGCGCCGCTGCGCGACCTCAAGGAGAGCCTGGACCGCCGCACCGGCCTGGGGCTGGGCGTGCAGTGGACCCACGACCATGGCGACTGGAACGCCAGCCGCACGCGCCTGGAGTGGAACACCTTCCCCGAGGGCGGCGCCGTGGGCCCCCAGGGCACCCGGACCTACGCGAAGAACGTCATCCTGAGCTTCGACCACCTGTTCAAGCTGAACCAGGGCTGGAGTCAGGCCTACCTGGTGGCGGGCCTGGGCGGCGCGCGCTGGGACCTGGAGCAGACCACCGCCGGACAGCGCACCTCCCTGTGGACCACCAAGCTGGCCGTCACCGCCGGCGCGGGCGTGCAGCTGGGCCGCCGCGTGAACCTCGAAGCCCGCTATGTCGTCAGCAGCGTGGCCAGCACCTTTGACGCCAACACCCTCCAGACGAGCTTGGGGTGGCGGTTCTAGCGGCGTGACCCGGGGGGCCCGGCCTGGGGCCGCGGCCCCTCCTCAGAAGAGCAGGACGTAGGCCAGGACGAAGGTCGTGGTGAGATGGGCGAAGGTCCGGGCGGATTCCGAATGGTTCCGGATCCGGTCCCACAGGAGCACGAGCCCGAAGGTGGTCGCGGCCACGAGCGGGATCAGGCCGATGCCCTGGGCGGCGGTGAGGGCATGGAGGGGCTGGCCCATCAGGCCGGGAGTCCAGGGCGTGCCGTAGATCAGGGCGATGTGGACGACATAGATCGCGAGGGATTTCCGTCCGAAGGGCGCGAGGGACTGGACGAAGCGGGGCCAGGCCTCCGCCAGGGCGGCGAGGGCTCCCAGCACCAGCAGGGAGAAGCCCAGGCGATGGAAAAGGGAGGGCCAGCCGACCTTGTAGGCGTCGTGGGCGGGAAGCAGGTTCGCGGGCACCGCCCCCGCGGCCAGGGACAGCGCCAGCGCTGCCAGGCCGGCCCCGAGGGCGGCGAGGCGGAACCACCGCAGCCGCTGGCCCTCGGGCGCCTCCAGGAGCACCGTTCCCAGCCCGACGCCCAGGAACATGAAGGCGCTCCCGGGAAACAGGGGGAACAGGGAGCCGTGCGCGAAGGAGAGATAGGCAGCGGCCCCTTCGGGGAGGCGGGAGAACCAGTCCGGGCGGGTGGCCAGCGGGGCCGCCAGGAGGATGAGGAGGCCCAGGGCCAGGCTCCAGGCGGCGTGGGCGCGTGCGGATCGGGTCAGGGCCATGAGCCCGGTCAGGAGCAGCAGCGTGACGCCGTTCAGCTGGAGGATGTTCACCTGCAGGAAGGTGCGCCACCCCTCCGCGGACACCCAGCGGAGGTCTGCGATGCGGGCGGCGGGGAACACCATGAGGTAGCCGATGGCCAGGACCAGGAGGGCGGTGCGGACCCGATGGAGGTACTGGCGGAGCGGGATCCGGCCCTCGGGGTTCCTCCGCGTGGCGAGGACCGTGGCGGCGCCTGAGACCAGGAGGAACAGGGGGGCCGTGAGGCCCCGGATCTCGCCCCAGATCTGCCAATGCGGGGTGTTCCAGTCCATGGCGGCCGGGGCCACGAAGGCTTCCATCGTGTGGCCCTGGAGCATCAGCAGGATGGCCACGAGACGGGCGAAATCAAGGACATGGATGCGGGACCTGGGGACGGGTTCCGCGTGGGCGGGGATGGGCATCGGGCTCATGCAGGGGAAGGCGCCAGGGGAAGGCCCCTGTCGCAGCCAGTTTAGGGTACCTGACAAACCCCCCACGGGGCCGTGCGGGGGCCGGCGGGCGTCGCGGGGTCATTTCCGCAGGGCATCCCGGGGCGCTATGATGAATATCCCGACCAATCCGGTCAGGATTCTGGGGCTGCCATGAAAGTCATCGTCGCGAAGACCGCGGGCTTCTGCTGGGGCGTGAAGCGCGCCATGGACGCGGTGCTGGAGGCCTCGGTCCGGAACGACGGCCGGACGGTGCAGACCCTCGGCCCCCTCATCCACAATCCCCAGGCCCTGGAGCTGATCGGCCGGCGGGGGGTGGCCGTGGCCGCGAACCCGGAGCAGGTGGAGAACGGCACGGTGGTGATCCGGGCCCACGGCATCCCCATCCAGGACCTGCGCGGGCTGAAGGAGCGGCAGAAGAAGGGGGAGGTGAAGATCGTCAACGCCACCTGCCCCGAGGTGGCGAAGGTCCACCACAAGATCAAGAAGTGGAGCCCCAAGGGCTACTTCACGGTGATCCTCGGCAGCCACGGCCATGCGGAGAGCGTGGCCCACCGGAGCTTCGCCGAGCACGGCAGCGTCATCGTCGCGAACATGGCCGAGGCCCGGGCGCTCACGGACGAGCAGCTGGAGAAGGTGCTGGTGGTGGCCCAGACCACCTTCACGGTGAAGGACTACCACGAGATCACGGACTACATCCGGGAGCGATCGGGGGAGGCCATCTTCGAAAACACCATCTGCGAGGACACCTGGATGCGCCAGGACGAGGCCAAGGAGCTGGCCCGCACGGTGGACACGGTGATCGTCGTGGGGGGCAAGGCCTCCAGCAACACCAAGCACCTGGCCGAGCTGGCCCACCACTACGGCAAGCCGGTGCAGTACGTGGAGACCGCCGCCGAACTGGACCTCTCGGCCTTCAAGGGCAGCGAGACCGTGGGCGTGCTGGCCGGCGCCTCCACGCCCACCTGGCTGGTGGACGAGGTGGTGGACGTGCTGGAGCAGCTGGGCGACGGCCCCAGCCGGTGGCGCAGCTTCCTCCAGGCCGCCTTCGGCAGTTCGTCGATCATGGCCCTGGGCGCGGCCCTCATGACCGCGGGCGTGCACAGGTGGCTGGGCCTCGTCCCCACCTGGCGCTACCCCCTGGTCACGGCCGCCTACGTGCTGGGCATGTACCTCTTCAGCCCCTTCCTGGACCCCCTGGGCCTGGGTGCCAAGGGACCGGCCCGCGCCCGGTTCCTGGAGCGCAATCGCCGGATCCTGCTGGCCTCCGGCACCGTGGCCATGGCCCTCGCCCTGGGGATCGCGGCCACCCTGGGGCCCAGGGCCCTCCTGGTGGTGGTGGGCGCCTCCCTGGTGGGAACGGCCTACAAGCGCCGTTTCCGGCTGGGGCCGCTGCAGATGAGCCTGCGATCCATCCCCGGCTCCAAGGACGTGATGGTGGCCCTGGCCCTGGCCACCGTCACCGTGGCCATGCCGGTGTGGCAGGAGGGCCGGGTCTGGGACCTCCGCGCCTTCGCGGCCCTCTTCCTGGTGGGGGTGCTGGCCTTCGTCCGCACGGTGATCTACGAGATCCGCGACATGCAGAACGATCAGATCGTGGGCAAGGAGACGCTGCCGATCCTCCTGGGGAAGCGCGCCACCAAGGCGGTGCTGGCCCTGCTCCTGGGCACCCTGCTCGCGGGCACCCTCTGGCTCACCTTCCACAGCCGGGCCGAAGGACACCCCCTGGCCGTGGCCCTGGTGCTGGTGGTCTGCGCCAGCTACCCCATGCTCTACCTCTGGCTCTACCACGAGCGGTTCACCACCGGCCGCCACCGCTTCGAACTGAGTGTGGACCTCAGCTTCTACCTGGTGGCCCTGCTCGCCCTGGTCTGAACGCCACCGGGCCATACTGGGGGCTCACCGCATGCGAGCCCCGATGACCGACCCGGCCCCTGAATCCCGCCCCCACCAGCCCCGCCGGAGCCTGGCGGAGGGCTTCTCCGGCGGATCCGTCCTGCTCGCCCTGGCGGTCCTGGCCTGGGCCCTGGCCTGGATGGCCCTGGAGAGCTGGGCCGGACGCCGGGGGGTGGGCCCGCTGGCGCAGGCCCTGGCACCCGCGGGGGCCTGCCTCGTCCTTGCGGGGGCCCTGACCTTCGGCGCTCCCGGGCTGGGGCGGCGCCTGGCCGCTTCGCGGCTGCTCGCGGGGAGCCTGGCCG
>JAJYBX010000184.1 GCA_021778785.1 Acidobacteriota bacterium | reverse complement strand
CAGTCGGCCAGGGCCCGCCGCACGGATTCCCGGCGGTCGGCCAGACGGTGGTAGCGGGCCGCGTCCTTGCGCAGGGTCTCCGGGATGCCCGGGGCCGCGTCATCGAGGATGCGCTCGGGATCCTCCGTGCGCGGATTGTCGCTGGTGTGCCAGAGCACGTCGGCGCCCGCGGCCACGGCCGCGGCCATGAGGGGCCGCTTGCCGCGGTCCCGGTCCCCGCCGCAGCCGAAGAGCACGTGCAGCCGCCCGCCGGGGGGAAGCAGGCGCCGGCCCTCGGCCAGCAGCTTCTCCAGGGCGTCGGGGGTGTGGGCGTAGTCCACCATCACGCCGAAGGGCTGGCCGCAGTCCACCCGTTCCAGGCGCCCGGGCGCTCCGGACACGCCCGGCACGGCGGGTACCAGGGCGTCCAGGTTGAAGCCCGCCTCGGCGCAGGCCGCGAGGGCCGCCAGCAGGTTGTACACGTTGAAGCGGCCCAGGAGCGGGCTGTGGACGACCCAGGCACCGCCGGTGGTCCGCAGCGTGAACCGCGTGCCCGTGGGGCCGAGGACCACATCCTCGGCGCGGTAGTCGGCCGGCCGCTCCACCGCATAGCTCGCGAGGGGTCCCCCCGCCAGCAGCCGGCGCCCCCAGGGATCGTCCGCATTCACGAGGAAGCGGCCGCTCTGGGCCAGGAGCCGCTGCTTCGCCTCGAAGTAGGCCTCCATGGTGCCGTGGTAGTCCAGGTGGTCCTGGGTGAGATTCGTGAAGACGCCCACCGCGAACCGGGCGCCATGCACCCGCCCCAGGCAGAGGCCGTGGCTGCTCACCTCCACGGCGGCGGCCCGGTCGCCCGCCTCCACGGAGCGCCGCAGCCAGCGGTAGAAGGCCGGGCTCTCCGGCGTGGTGCGGACCGCCTCCTCCTCGCGGTCCCCCGCGGCGTTCAGCACGGTGCCCACCAGCCCGCAGCCGATGCCCGCGCCCCGGAGGAGCTGGCGCACCAGGGTGGTGGTGGTGGTCTTGCCGTTGGTGCCCGTCACCCCGATGAGGGCCAGCCTCTCGTCCGGTTCCTGGTGCAGGCGGCGGGCCAGGTCCGCCATCCGCAACCGGGGCTCGCCCTGGAAGGCGCAGCCCGCCACGCCCTCGGGAAGGGGGACCGCCGCCTCCGAGATCACGGCCACAGCCCCGCGGGCCAGGGCCTGGGGCACGAAGGCGGCGCCGTCGACCGTGCCGCCCCTGAGCGCCAGGAAGGCCCAACCCGGCTGGATCTCGCGGCTGTCGGAGGTCAGGTCCGCCACCTCGACCTCCGGCCCCGCGTGGCGCGTGGCCAGTCCCTCGATGAGCGCGTCCAGCTTCATGGGTTCCCCGCCTTGATCCTCACCACGCCGCCGGCCTGGAGGGGGGTGCCGGGATCCGGACTCTGGCCCACCACCCGCACCACCGTCACGCCGGGCGCGGCCTCCACCTTCGGCACCCCGCCCACCAGCACCACCCGCTGGATGGCGGCCTTGAGGCTGAGGCCGGAGAGATCCGGCACCTTGCCCCGCTCCACATGCACGGAGGCCTCGTCCGTCTCGCTCACGGGCCAGTCGCGGAGGGAGAGCTTGAGGTCCGCCTCGCGGTCCGGATCCGGCGTGGTCTCCCGGTAGCGCATGATCTCGTCGCCGATGCGCTTGAAGAGGGGCGCCGCCACGTCGCCGCCGGTGGTGTCGCCCGCGGGATCGTCCAGCATGACCAGCACGCCGTACTGGGGCTTGTCCGCGGGGAAGAAGCCCATGAAGGAGGCGTAGTGGCGCCGCAGGTCGTACTTGCCGTCGATGAGCTTGCGGCTGGTGCCGGTCTTGCCGAAGGCCTCCACCCCGTTGTCCAGCTTGGCCATCTTGCCGGTGCCCTGGGTGATGACGCCCTTCAGCGCCTCCTTCATCATGCCGGCGGTCTCCTCG
Source organism: Acidobacteriota bacterium (assembly GCA_021778785.1). Classification (GTDB taxonomy): domain Bacteria; phylum Acidobacteriota; class Holophagae; order Holophagales; family Holophagaceae; genus Geothrix. Next base: position 3,185 of record JAJYBX010000184.1, on the reverse strand, counting down.
CTGACGACCTGGGCCCGCACCGTGGGCTTGAACTCCTTCAGGAGCAGGCCGCGGTCGTTGTAGATCTTCTCCACCAGGATGGGCTGCATGAGCTTGCCGCCGTTGGCCAGGGCGCAGCCGGCCATGAGGATCTGGAGGGGCGTGACGCTGAGCCCGTAGCCGTAGGACATCGTGTACTGGGTGGGCAGGGTCCAGCGGTCCGGCGCCAGGAGGCGCCCGGCGCTCTCGCCCGGGAAGTTCAGTCCCGTGGGCTCGCCGAAACCGAACTTGCGGAGGAACTGGTAGTGCACGGCCGGATCCAGCCGCGTGCCGATCTTGGCGGCGCCGATGTTGGAACTCTGCCAGAGGATCTCCTCGAAGCTGAGCAGGCCGTGGCGGTGGGTATCGGTGATGGGGGGGATCTTGGGGTTGTATTTCCAGCGCCCGCCCATGCAGTCGATGCGCTCGCCCAGGTGGACCTTCCGTTCCTCCAGGGCCATGGCCAGCGTGAAGATCTTCATGGTGGACCCGGGCTCGTAGGCGTCCTCGACCGGATGCACCTTCCTGGCCTCCTTCTGGCGGTCCAGCTCCCGGCGGAGCTCCGCCTTCTCCGCGGAGGAGAGGTCGGATTCCGGCCGGTTCATGAACTTCTTCGGGAGGATGTGGTTCGGGTCGAAGGTCGGCGTGCCGGCGATGGCGAGGATCTCCCCGGTCCGGGGGTCCACCACCACCGCGTAGGCCGTCTTCGGATGGGAGAGCCTGACGCCCTCCTCCAGCGCATCCTCGACGATGTGCTGGATGGTGGCGTCGATGCTGAGCTGGAGGGAGGCTCCGTTGACGGGGACCTGGCTGTAGTTCTCCTGGAGGATGAGCAGCTTGCCATGGGCGTCCCGGGGGGCGATGAGCTCGCCCTTCAGGCCCGCCAGCTGCTTGTCGTAGGTCTGCTCGATGCCCAGCTGGCCCACGCCGTCGATGTTCGTGAAGCCCAGGATCTGCGCCGCGAGGCTGCCCCGCGGGTAGTAGCGCCGGCTTTCGGGCTGGAACTCGACGCCGTCAAGGCCCATGGCCCGGATGGCATCGCTCTTGGCGGGCGCGAGGTGGCGTTCCAGGTAGACGAAGGGTTTCCTCCGGAGCAGCTTCTCCAGGATCGCGGCCTTCGGCTGTTCCAGGATGGGGGCCAGCTTCGCGGCCACCCGGGCCGCGGCCCTGCGGTCGGGATCCCCCCAGGTGCGCTCCTCACCCTTGCCGGCCTTGTAGTCCGGGTAGAACACACGCGGATCCGCGAAGAGGCTCTCCACCTTGATCGAGATGGCCAGGGGCTCGCCGCGGCGGTCCCGCAGCTCGCCCCGGATGGGCGGGATGGGCACCACCGTGGTGTGCTGCTGCTCGGCCCGGGCCCGGTAGCGCCCGTGTTCCACCACCTGGAGCCACACCAGGCGCAGGAAGATGGCCATGGCCCAGAGCAGCATGGCGCCCAGCAGCCAGGGCAGGCGCCGCACCAGCAGATCCTCCGCCTCCTGGTGTCCGAGCAGGCGGTGGGAGGCGCGGGGCTGGGTGGCGAAAGGAAGGGGCACGGAGGAGCCGGAGGCGGAAGGAAGGGCGCGAGGGCGGGGGCCGCCCACCGCCAGGATAGGCGATCCGGCCCCGGCCCGGGTTTCCGGCTAGAAGGTGTCCGACGAGACGGGACCCAGCTTGGCCAGCTGCTGGTCCCGCTCGGTGAACGAGCGGCGGATCAGGTGGCCCTGCTTGCGGGGCTGGAGGCCGGCCTTCTCGGCATAGACCTGGACGGCCTCGTCGCGCTGGTAGCGGCTGCGCTCCAGCAGCAGCTTGCGCTGGACCTCCTCCTCCTTGCGGATGCGCTCCTTCAGGTCGCCCATGGCGTAGCCCAGGCGGGTGCTCTGGATCTTGAGATAGGCGATGGTCATGAGGGGCATGGCCAGGGCCAGCACCAGCAGGAGCATGCGGAGGATGCCTTCGCTCTCCACCCTGCGGGGGGGAGCCGCCATGCGGGACTGGACGGAAACGGACATCGTCGGTACCTCGGTCAGGGGAGCCGCTCGGCCAGGCGCAGGCGGGCGGAGCGGGAGGGGGGATTGGCGGCGGCCTCGGCCTCGCCGGGGGCGATCCCGCCGGGATGGAGGAGGCGCAGCCGTTTCGGCAGGGTCACGGGCGCCACGCGTCCCGGACCGTCGTAGATGCCCGCGAGGCGCCGCAGCGTCTGCTTGACGATGCGGTCCTCCAGGCTGTGGAAGCTGATCACCGCGAGACGGCCGCCGGGCCGGAGGGCGTTCACCGCGGATTCCAGGGTGGCGGCCAGGCGCGCCAGTTCGCCGTTGACGGCGATGCGGACGGCCTGGAAGGTGCGGGTGGCCGGGTCGCTGAGGCCCTTGCGCTTGGCGGGCTCGCGGGGGATCACGGTGTAGACGGCCTCGGCCAGGTCCCGGGTGGTCGCGAGGCGCCCGTCCCGCAGCGCCGCGAGGATGGCGCGGGCGATGGGGCGGGAGGCCCGCTCCTCGCCGAACTGGTAGAGGGCGTCGGCCAGGCTCTCGTCGGTCTGGGCGGCGATCCACTCCCGGGCCGTGGGACCGTGCTCCGTGTCCATGCGCATGTCCAGGGGGCCCTCGTCCCGGAAGCTGAAGCCCCGTCCGGGGCTCCGGAGCTGCAGGGTGGAGACCCCCAGATCCGCCAGGATGGCGTCGAAGCCCTCCGGGGCATGGGCCGCCATCCAGTCGAGGAAGGCGGGATCGTCCCAGACGTCCTCGTGGGCGCAGGCCAGGATCGAGAGCCGGGCGTCGCCCCCCAGGCGTTCGAGGGCCAGGGCCCTGGCCTGGGGATCGCGGTCCACGCCCAGGTAGCGGCTGCCGGCGTCGCAACGGGCCAGGAGGGCCTCCGCGTGGCCGCCCAGGCCCAGGGTGAGGTCCAGGATCCGGGCCGCCGGCGGCAGCGGCAGGTTGTCCACGACCTCCTGGAGGAGGACCGGGACGTGGAGGGGGGTCGGGGTCGCCACGCTCATATCCCCAGGTCCGCGAGCTGGGCCAGATCCTCGACGCTGAGGGGCTCCGCGGCCATGCGGCGCTCGAAGCCGGCCTTGTTCCAGAGGGCGAGGTGGTCCATCTGGCCGAGGAGGGCGACCTCTCCGGTGAGCTGGGCGGCCTCACGCAGGATGGGCGGGATGACGAAGCGGCCCTGAGCGTCGGGCTCCACCT
>JAJYBX010000183.1 GCA_021778785.1 Acidobacteriota bacterium | reverse complement strand
GTCGGATGGGTCTATGCGGGCGATGACAGCAACGATCTCGTGGCCATGTGCTGGGTCCTGGACCGGGGTGGAACGGCCTTCTTTGTCGGGAGCACATGCCCGATCGAGGGCCCCCGTCCCGTAGAAGCCCCCTCCGCCCTGGCCGGAAGCATCCGAAGCCTCCTGGAGGGTACCGTAGGCCCGTAGCGGCCTCCCTCCCCGCCATCGACTGCGGCCATCCCGCTTCGTGTGTGCTCCGCCGGCCTACTTCGCGGAAGCGTAGGCCTTGAGGCCATCAAAGGTCGGCCTGGCTCGGGCCTCCGGCCCTCGGGGCTTTGCCCCCGCCATCGGCTGCGCCGATGCGGCCCTATCCTCCATCCGCTGCGCTGCTGTCGGATGGTGACTCGGGGCTCCGGCCCTCGCCCGTCACGCGGCCCATCCTGGGCCGCGCCCTTCGGGCTTCGCCTTCGGCAAAGTGGCCCTTCGCTCCTGCTGCGGGCTCGGGCGGCAATCGCCTGCGGCGATTCCGTCCTATCCTCCATCCGCTGCGCTGCTGTCGGATGGTCATCGCCTGCGGCCATTCCGCCTCTGCGTACACGCCGCGGGCGCCTTGCGGCGCCCGCTTCATGCGTTCTCCGCCGAGCTACTTGGCGGAGGCGTAAGCCTTCAACCCGTCGAAGGTGGGCCTGACTCGGGCCTCCGGCCCTCGGGGCTTTGCCCCCGCCATCGGCTGCGCCGATGCGGTCCTATCCTCCCTTCGCTGCGCTTCGGTCGGATGGTCATGGCCCAAAAAAGCGATGAAGCAAAAGGGGCGCCCTGCGGCGCCCCTCCATCGCGGTGGTTCCGATATTACTTGGCGGAGGCGTAAGCCTTGAGGCCATCGAACGTGGGCTTCATCGCTTTTTCGCCCTTGTGCCAGTTGGCGGGGCAGACTTCGCCGTGCTCTTCGGTGAAGTCGATGGCGTCGAGGAGGCGCAGGACCTCGTCCACGCTGCGGCCCAGGTCGTTGTGGTTCACGGTGATGTGCTTCAGCTCGCCCTTGGTGTTGATGATGAAGAGGCCGCGGAGGCTGATGCCGGCGGGCAGCAGCACGTTGTAGTCGGCGCTGATGGTCTTGTTCAGGTCGGACACGAGGGGGAAGCTCACGCCCTGGATGCCGCCGTCCTTGCGGGGGGTGTTGGCCCAGGCCCAGTGGCTGAAGTGGGAGTCCACGCTCACGCCGATGACCTGGGTGTTGCGGGCCTCGAACTCCTTGAGGGCGTCCGCGAAGGCGAGGATCTCCGTGGGGCACACGAAGGTGAAGTCCAGGGGGTAGAAGAAGAGGACGACCTTCTTGCCCTTGTAGTCGGACAGGGAGATCTCCTTGAACTCGCCGTTGACGAGGGCCTTGGCCTTGAAGTCGGGCGCGGGCTGGGTGACGAATGCGGCCATGGGATTGCCTCCGATCGGGGGATCACCCCGGAATTGTGTGGGAATAAACAGGCTACGACGGGGCGAATCCGGCTTCAAGCAAAATTCCGACTAAATTGGTAAAGAATAGGAAACCCCGGGGTCCTCTGACGGGAACGGGGCCTCGGGGGGCCGGGAACCGCGTGCTAGCCTGGAGGATTCCGGACCCACGGGGTACTTGCATGCAGCCCATCCAGCTCTCGGTCTTCTCGGAAATCGCCCGTCTCAAGCAGGTGGTGGTCCACGACCCCGGCCCCGAGGTGGACCTCATGGTCCCCGGGATGATGGAGAAGCTCCTCTTCGACGACATCCTCTTCGGGGAGCACGCCCGGAACGAGCACGCCCTCTTCCGCCAGGTGCTGGCCCGGGTGGCGGACGAGGTGCTGGACGTGCAGGACCTCTTCGTGGAGGCCCTGGCGGACGAGGGGGTGAAGCTGGCCTTCATCGAGGACCTGCGCCGCCTGGCGGGGCTGCCGGACGAGACCTGCAACCTGCTGCGGGACATGCCCTCGGCCCAGGCGGCCCGCAGCGTCATCACGGGCGTGCCCTGGGACGACATGCCCAGCCACACGCCCTGGGAGCAGGAGTTCGACTACCGCCTGCGGCCCATTCCCAACCTGCTCTTCATGCGGGACCCGGCCTCGGTCATCGGCGACGGCTACAGCGTGAACGCCATGGCCACCTGGGCCCGGGAGCGGGAGCCGCTCATCCTCAGCACCATCTTCCGGCACCACCCGCGCCTGCGGCACCTCACGGACCAGGACAAGTGGTTCGACCAGGTGAACCCCCTCATCCGGGGCGAGATCAAGGCCCCCGTGAGCCTGGAGGGCGGCGACATCCTGGTGGTGTCGGACAAGGTGCTGGTGGTGGGCTGCTCCGAGCGCAGCACCACGGACGCCATCACCTGCCTGGCCGAAAGCCTGCGGGCGGACCACGTGGCGGGGGAGGGCCGCTTCGAGCACCTGGTCATGGTGCTCATGCCCAAGAAGCGGGCCGCCATGCACCTGGACACCATCTTCACCCGCATCAGCGAGGACGAGTGCCTGGTGTACCCGCCCTACTTCACGGACGGCAGCCGGGAACTGCTGAACGTGGTGGTGATGGACCTCCGCCACCGGGAACTCCGCTTCACCACCCAGCCCAACCTGCTGGCAGCCTTGAAGGGCCTGGGCATCGACCTGAAGCCCATCTTCTGCGGCGGCCAGGACTACATCCGGCAGCAGCGGGAGCAGTGGACGGACGGGGCCAACGCCTTCGCCCTGGCCCCCGGGGTCATCACCAGCTACAGCCGCAACCTCGCCACCGCGGAGGAACTCGCGAAGGCCGGGTACCGGGTGCTCACGGAGGAGCAGCTGCTGGCCGATCCGGCCCTGGACCTGCTGGACGGGGGCAAATACCTTGTCCAGATCAAGAGCAGCGAGCTGAGCCGGGCCCGGGGCGGTCCCCGCTGCATGACCATGCCCCTCTCCCGCACGGGACGTTGATATCCAAGTGTTGCAGACAAGGGCCTAAAATCGCGCCCTGCCTTTGCTGGTAGACTTCCCCTTCGCGCCTCGAACCTTCGAGGCGCCCCTTTTTTTTAGGACCCTCCCGCCCCATGGCCGACTCCCTCGCCAGGACCGCCCCGACCCTCCGGCACCGCCTGGAGCATGGGGTCTTCCGCCTGCTGGACGGGGTGCTGGGCCACCTGCCCTGGGCCACGGTCCAGACGATCGGCGAGGCCGCCGGTCTGGCCTTCTACTGGGCGGACCCCCGCCACCGCCGCATCGTGCGGGAGAACCTGCGCTTCGCGGACCTGGGCCTGGACGAGGTCGGGACCCGGGCCCTCTCCCGGGCCTGCTTCAAGCACTTCGGCGCCCTCTTCGTGAGCCTGCTGCGCCTGCGCCGGGCCACCCCCGAGGAGCTGGACCGCTGGATCAAGGTCGAGGGGCTGGAGCACTTCGATGCGGTGAAGGCCGGCGGCAAGGGCTTCATCCAGCTCACGGGCCACTACGGAAACTGGGAGATGGTGGCCCTGGGCCAGAGCCGTCTGGGCCGCACCCTGGCCGTCATCGGCCGGGAACTGGACAACCCCCTGCTGGAGCCGGTCTCCCTGGCCTTCCGCACCCGCTTCGGCAACCGCGTGATCCTCAAGGACGGGGCCATGCGGGAGACCCTCAAGGCCCTCAAGGCCGGCGAGGGCGTGGGCTTCCTGCTGGACCAGGACGCCCTCACCACCGGCGTCTGGGTGAAATTCCTCGGGCAGTGGGCCTCCACCTTCGGCACGGCCGGGGGCCTGGCCGCCCGCTACGGCCTGCCGGTGCTGCCGGTCTTCAGCTGGCCCAACGGGGATGGCACCACCACCGTCCGCTTCGAGCCCCCCTTCGAGGTCCCCGTCACCGGCGACGCCGCCCGGGACGCCTGGGTGGCCACCCAGCTCATGACCGCCCGCATCGAGGCCCAGATCCGGAAGGACCCCCGCTGGTGGTTCTGGATGCACCGCCGCTTCAAGACCCGGCCCGGCGAGGGGAATCCCCTGCCGGCCCCGCTCCCGCCTTCAGACTGGCTAGAATCGTTGTCTTCTCCCACCTTGTAACCGGGTCCCCGACCCTTCCTTTTTCCGGAAGTCCCATGCCCAAGCACGTCCTCGTCAAGCTCGAGAAGGAACTCAAGGACATCAAGCAGGCCCTCCTGGTGGACATCCCCCAGGAGATCGCCCGCGCCGCCGGCCAGGGCGACCTGTCCGAGAACGCCGAGTACGAGCAGGCCCTCGCCAAGCGCGACATGTTCCAGAACAAGATGGTGACGCTGGAGAAGCGCATCGCCGAGGTGGCCAGCCTGGACATCAGCCGCCTGCCCAAGACCCGGGTGGCCTACGGCTCGGAAGTCACCATCCTGGACCTGGATTCCGAGGAGGAGTTCACCTACAAGCTGGTGCTGCCCGAGGAACTCGACGGGCACGCCCACCACCTCAGCATCAGCTCCCCCATCGGCTCGGCCCTGGTGGGCCAGGAGGAGGGCAGCGAGGTGCGCGTCCAGATCCCCGCGGGCATCCGGCGCTTCGAGATCCTGGAACTGAAGACCATCCACGATGTAGCCTAGGGCCGCGCACGGAGGAGCCAAAATGAGCACGAAGCAGGAGCGGAGTGCCACTTTGCGCAGCGAAGCCCCGCAGGGGTGCTGCACAGGAGGTGCAGCATGAATAAGTACAAGCGCGACCAGAAATGCTCCTTCTGCGGGAAGGAGCCCCACGAGGTGGAACAGCTCCTGGCCGGGCCGGAGGCCTTCATCTGCAACGAGTGCCTGGAGGCGGGGCAGCTCCAGCTGCGCATGAGCCGCCAGGGCAAGCCCCTGGGCAAGCACGAGGCCCGCCTGAGCCGCCCCAAGGAGATCAAGGCCTTCCTGGACGACTACGTCATCGGCCAGGAATCCGCCAAGAAGCGCCTGTCCGTGGCGGTCTACAACCACTACAAGCGCATCCTCAGCCCCCGGAAGGCCCTGGGTTCGGGCGAGGTGGAGCTCTCCAAGAGCAACATCCTGCTGCTGGGCCCCACGGGCACCGGCAAGACGCTGCTGGCCCAGACCCTGGCCCGCTTCCTGGACGTGCCCCTGGCCATGGCCGACGCCACCACGCTGACCGAGGCCGGCTACGTGGGCGAGGACGTGGAGAACATCCTCACCAAGCTGCTCCAGGCCGCCAACTACGACGTG
>JAJYBX010000182.1 GCA_021778785.1 Acidobacteriota bacterium | reverse complement strand
CTCGGCCCCCTCGTGGGTCTTGCCCTTCTTGCGGATGCCCGCCGTGTCGATCATCCGGAAGACCTTGTCCTTCACGTGGAAGACCGTGTCCACCGTGTCCCGGGTGGTGCCGGCGACCTCGCTCACGAGGCTGCGCTCGTAGCCCAGCAGGCGGTTGGTGAGGGAGGACTTGCCCACGTTGGGGCGGCCGATGAGGGCGAAGCGGAGCTCCTCGGAGGGGGCGTGGGCCGCGGCCTCCTCGGGGGTCCGGTGGAAGGGCAGGCGGGTCCGCAGGGCCTCGAGCAGCTCGGGAACCCCGGCGCCGTGGGCGGCGGAGATGGCCAGCACGGCGTCGAAACCCAGGCCGTAGAAGCCGCCGTCCGGCGCGCCGCCCTTCATGCCGTCCAGCTTGTTGATGACGAGGAGCGTCGGCTTGCCCATGCGCCGCAGCCGGGCGGCGATCTCCTCGTCCCCCGCCGTCAGGCCGTCGTGGCCGTCCACCAGGAGGATCGCCACATGGGCCTCGCCCAGGGCGGCCTCGGCCATGCGGGTGATGCCCTGGGTGATGACATCGTCGCCCTCGAAGTCGAGGCCGCCGGTGTCCACCAGCTCGAAGACCTCCAGGGCCTGCCCCTCCTCGTCCAGGCAGGTCACGCGGCCGTAGCTGCGGTCGCGGGTCATGCCCGGCAGGTCGTGGACCAGGGCCGCCCGGCTGCGGGTGAGCCGGTTGAAGAGGGTGGACTTGCCCACGTTCGGGCGTCCGCAGAGGGCGACAAGGGGAAGTTTCATGGCTGTTCCAAGCCTTCCAGTCTATCGGTTTGCTCCGGAAAAGACAGGGAACTTGCCGGAACCGCCTGCCGCAAGGCCTACATTGGGGGCCTGCTCGGTCGGGGTGGCGCATGAAGCGGCTTCTGGTGATCGCCCTCCTGGTGGGCGGGGTCATGGTCGGTGGATCCTACCTCATGACGGGCCGGTGGCCCTGGGTGGCCCTCTCTCCCGAGGAGGAGCAGGTGGCGGCGCTGCGGGACAACTTGGGCCGCATCCGCCAGCGATGGCGCGAGGCTGGCAAGACCCAGGCGCTGGGGGTGGATGCCTCCAGCCTGTCCGACGACCTGCCCACCCAGGTGGACCGCCTCGACCAGGCGGTGGCGGACCTGCAGCCGCAACTGAAGACCACGGAAGCCCGCGAGCAGGCCGTCCTGCTCCGTCGGGACATCGCCACGTTCCGGGCCGAGATGCGCTGAGGCCGTCGGCGGGGGGCTCGAACGGGTCCGCGGCGCCCTTCGGGCTTGCGTCCCCCGGTCTGGCCGCCCCTGCTCCGGCCCTCTGCAGGAGGGCCTCCGCGACGGGGTGGCCAGCCCACTCGACGCTGGATCCCGGCCACGCACGCGTGGCCGGGGCGGGTTCAAGCCCCGTCAGCCCTGTACGCCAAAAAGCGCCCGGTTGGGCGCTTTTTGGCGGGGCTGACGGGGCTCGAACCCGCGACCTCCGGCGTGACAGGCCGGCACTCTAACCGACTGAGCTACAACCCCTTGCTTTGTTGCGTTTCACCAGCACGAGACTGGTGGGCGATGACGGGCTCGAACCGCCGACATGCTGCGTGTAAGGCAGCTGCTCTACCGACTGAGCTAATCGCCCGAATCGCCGAACAGCCATCATTCCATGGGATGCAGGAGGGGTCAAGCCCGAAGTCCGGCGTTGAGCCTTTCTGGCAGTTCTGGTAAGGTTTTCAGACTTCCGTGCCAGGGGTTCCCGCGGACCCTTCGCTGGTGTCGGTATGACCCTGGCCGATCCCTCGGCCGAGGCCTAGGGATGTTTCTGGAGGGTGGCCCGTGGCGCTGCTGGAACTGGCGAATCTGACGCTCCAATCCCCGGATGGGGGAGGACCGGTGCAGCGCATCCTGGCCCAGATGCCGGATCCCATGCGGCCGGATCCGGTGGCCATCGTGTTCGTCATCGCGCTGCTGGTGGTGCTCTACCTCTACCTCCGCGTGGTGTTCTTCCAGCCCATCACCCGGGTCATGTCCGACCGCGACCGCGACCTGCAGTCCGGCGGCGACGCCAAGGCGAAGGCGGCCGCCGAGCTGGACGCGCGCCAGAAGGACTACCAGGGCCGCCTGAAGGAACTCCGTGCCCAGGCCTTCGCCCGCCGCAAGGCGCTGGCGGATGCGGCCACCCGCGAGAAGCTGGCGCTGGTGGATGCGGCGAGGACCCGCGCGGCCGCGGAGCGGGAGGAGGCCGTGGCCTCCCTCAAGGCCCAGCAGGCCTCGGCGAGGCAGGATCTCCTCGCCCAGGTGGACGCCTTGGCCGAATCCATGGCCCAGACTCTCCTGAAGCAGGCGTGACCATGACGATGCTGACCCGATTCTCCCTCGCCGCCGTCCTCGCGCTGAGCCCCCTGGGGCTCGCCGCCCAGTCCCATGCTCCGGAGGAGGCCCACGCCACCGCTCCGGCCCAGGGACATGAAGCCGCTCCTGCCGGGAGCCACGGGGAAGTTGCCGCCGGGTCCGGCCAGGCCGAGGGCCACGAGGGGGGCGAAGGCCATGAAGGCGGGCACCACAAGGCGGCCATGACCCTCTTCGGGAAGGCCTACGGCAACGGCCCTGCCTTCCTGGTCCAGCTGCTGAATTTCGCCATCTATGCCGCGGGCCTGTTCTTCCTCCTGAAGGGCGCCATGTCCGCCATGTTCAAGTCCCGCAAGGAGGAGCTGGAGACCCTGCTCTCCCAGGCGGAGCGGGACAAGGCGGAGGCCGATGCCCAGATGAAGGAGCTGCAGGCCAAGATGGCCGAGCTCGAGGGTGAGCTGGCGGGCATCCTCGCCAAGGCCGAGGCCGATGCCGAGGCCGAGAAGGAGCGCGTGCTCGAATCCGCCCGCGCGGAGGCCGAACAGATCCTCGCCCAGGCCCAGACCGAGATCGGCCACCAGAAGCGCCTGGCCGAACAGGAGCTGAGGGCCCTGGTGTCTGAACTGGCCGTGGAGGGTGCCACCAGGCGCCTGGAGGCGAAGCTCGCCGGACCCGAGGCGGCGCAGGCCCTGGATCGGGCCATCCAGCAGATCGGAGGCATCCAGTGAGCAATCGCCTGACCGCGCGCCGCTACGCCAAGGCGCTCCTGGAGATTGGCGACCAGCAGGGGAACGTCCCCCAGCTGCAGCAGGAACTCGAAACCGTGGCCGACGCTGTGGCTGCGAACGCAGATCTGACGCGACTCGTGGCCTCCCCCCTGGTTCTTCCCCGCAAGAAGGCCGAGGTCTTCGAAGCCATTCTGGCCACCGCCAAGGTGAGCGTCACGCTCCGCCACTTCTTCCGCGTGGTGGCCGAGGCCGGGCGCCTGAGCCTCCTCCCCGATCTCCGGAGGACCTTCGCGGATCTCGTGGATGAGCGCGCCGGCATCGTGGAGGCCCATGTGTCCAGCGCCCAGCCGCTCAGCGAGGTCCAGTCGAAGGCGCTCGTCGCCTCCCTCGCCGCGCGCACCGGCAAGACCATCCGCCTCTCCTGGAGCCAGGATGCCGCCCTCCTCGGCGGCCTGAAGGTCCAGGTGGGTTCCACGGTCCTGGACGCCTCGCTCCAGGGCCAGCTCCGCCAGCTCAAGACTCAGCTTCTCTCGGCCTAATCCCGTTCGACTTCACACGCAGGTTTCGGAGGACTTCATGGACATCCGCGCGGAAGAGATCTCCCGCATCATTCGCAGCCAGATCGAGGGCTTCGACGCCCAGGTGGACGTGGCCGAGGTCGGCACGGTCATCAGCGTGGGCGACGGCATCGCCCGCGCCTACGGCCTGGAGAAGGCCATGTCCGGCGAGCTGCTGGAGCTGCCCCACGGCGTGATGGGCCTCGCCTTCAACCTGGAGGAGGACAACGTCGGCATCATCCTGCTGGGTGACGCCGCCGCCATCAAGGAGGGGGACACCGTCAAGCGCACCGGCAAGATCATGTCCGTGCCCGTGGGCCCCGCCTTCGTGGGCCGCGTGGTGGACGCGCTGGGCAACCCCATCGACGGCAAGGGCCCGATCGTCGCCGCCGCCTCCAATCCCATCGAGCGCATCGCCCCCGGCATCGTGGACCGCAAGAGCGTGCACGAGCCCATGCAGACGGGCCTCAAGGCCATCGACAGCCTGATCCCCATCGGCCGCGGCCAGCGCGAGCTCATCATCGGCGACCGCCAGACCGGCAAGACCGCCGTCGCCGTGGACACGATCATCAACCAGCGCGACACCGGCGTGATCTGCATCTACGTCGCCATCGGCCAGAAGCGCTCCACCATCGCCCAGGTGGTGAAGACCCTGGAAGAGTACGACGCCATGAAGCACACCATCGTGGTGGCCGCCTCCGCTTCCGAGGCCGCTCCGCTGCTCTTCCTGGCCCCCATGACGGGCGCGGCCCTCGGTGAATACTTCATGTGGCACGGCAAGGACGGCAAGCCCGCCGGCAAGGACAACCCCGGCGGCCACGTGCTCTGCATCTACGACGACCTCTCCAAGCAGGCGGCGGCCTACCGCGAGATTTCGCTGCTGGTGCGCCGCCCTCCCGGACGCGAGGCCTACCCCGGCGACGTGTTCTACCTCCACAGCCGCCTCCTGGAACGCGCCTGCAAGCTCAGCGACGAGCGCGGCGCCGGCTCCCTGACCGCCCTGCCGGTCATCGAGACCCAGGCCGGTGACGTGTCCGCCTACATCCCGACGAACGTCATCTCCATCACCGACGGCCAGATCTTCCTCGAGAGCGACCTCTTCAACGCAGGTGTCCGTCCGGCGGTGAACGTGGGCATCTCCGTGAGCCGCGTGGGCGGTTCCGCCCAGGTGAAGGCCATGAAGTCCGTGGCCGGCACCATCAAGCTCGACCTGGCCCAGTACCGCGAGCTGGCGGCCTTCGCCCAGTTCGGTTCGGACCTGGACAAGGCCACCCTGGCCCAGCTGAACCGGGGCCAGCGGCTGGTGGAGATCCTGAAGCAGGGCCAGTACCAGCCCATGTCCGTGGAGAAGCAGGTGGTCAGCATCTGGATGGCCACCAACGGCTATGTGGATGACCTGCCCGTGGCCCAGGTCCGGCGTTTCGAAACCGAGATGATGGCCTTCCTCGATGTGAACGCCCCCGAGGTGCTCCGCGGCATCCGCGATTCCAAGACCCTCTCCGACGACGCCAAGACCCAGCTCAAGGCCCATGTCGT
>JAJYBX010000181.1 GCA_021778785.1 Acidobacteriota bacterium | reverse complement strand
ACCCGGAGGGCCGATGATACTGCTCCTCACAGGAGTGGAAAAGTAGGTCGCTGCGACGTTAATTCACAATCGGGCCATCCATTTACCTTGGATGGCCCGATTTGTTATCTGCTGATACGCTTGAATTCTTTCCCTGAGGAGCCCATGTCCATCCAGGTCCGCCTTCCCGATGATTCCCTCCGGCCCCTGCCCGAGGGCGCCACCGGGACCGACCTGGCGGCGGGCATCGGTGCGCGGCTGCTCGATGCGGCGCTGGCCATCCGCCAGGATGGTCGGTTGAGCGACCTGAAATCTCAACTTACGGACGGAGCCCGGGTCGAAATCGTCACCAGCAGGGATCCGGAGAGCCTGGAACTGATCCGGCACTCCACGGCCCACCTCCTCGCCCATGCGGTCAAGCGGCTCCATCCCGGGGCGCGGGTGGGCATCGGGCCCGTGATCGAAGATGGGTTCTACTACGATTTCTGGGTCGACAAGCCCTTCACGCCCGAGGATCTTCCGGCCATCGAGGCGGAGATGCGGAAGATCGCCGGCGAGTCCGTCGAGGTGGTCCGGGAGGATCTCGGCCGGGATGCAGCCGTGGCGCGCTTCCAGGCCATGGGTGAACCCCTCAAGGTCGAGATCGTGTCGGGCATCCCCTCCGGGGACATCATCAGCGGCTACAAACAGGGGGACTTCTACGATCTCTGCCGCGGACCCCATGTCCCGAACACCTCCAAGCTGAAGGCCTTCAAGCTGCTCACGACGGCGGGGGCCTACTGGAAGGGCGACGAGCGGAACCAGATGCTCAGCCGCATCTACGGCACCGCCTTCCATACCCAGAAGGAGCTGGACGAGCACCTGAAGCGGCTGGAAGAGGCCAAGGCGCGGGATCATCGGAAGCTGGGCAAGGAGCTGGGCCTCTACTCGTTCCATCCCGAGGCGCCGGCTTCCCCCTTCTTCCACCCGAAGGGGACCCAGGTCTACAACGAGCTGGTCGCCTACATCCGGGAGCTCTATTTCAAGTACGGGTACAGCGAGGTCATCACCCCGCAGATCCTCGATGTGGCCCTCTGGAAGACCAGCGGCCACTACGAGAACTATGCCGAGAACATGTACTTCACCACCGCCGAGGAGCGGGAGTACGCGGTGAAGCCCATGAACTGCCCGGGCCACTGCCTCATGTTCGGCAGCCAGAAGCACAGCTACCGCGACCTGCCGATCCGCTACGCCGACTTCGGCCGGCTGCACCGCTACGAGCGCAGCGGCGTCACCCACGGACTGACGCGGGTGCGCACCTTCTGCCAGGACGACGCCCACATCTACTGCACCCCCGAACAGATCAAGACCGAGATGGCCGAGTTCCTGTCCCTCCTCAAGGAGGTCTACGACACCTTCGGCTTCGAGGGAATGCGGGTGGCCCTGAGCACCCGGCCCGAGAAGCGGCTGGGATCGGACGAGATCTGGGACGCCGCCGAAGGCGCCCTGGGCGAGGCCCTGGACGAGGCAGGAATGCCGTACACGCTGAATCCTGGCGAGGGGGCCTTCTACGGGCCGAAGATCGAGTTCCAGATCCTGGATGCGCTCAAGCGACCCTGGCAGCTGGGCACCCTCCAGGTGGACTACATGCTCCCGGAGCGCTTCGAGCTGGCCTACACGAAGGCGGATGGGACGGAAGGGCGGCCCATCATGCTCCATCGCGCCATCCTGGGCAGCCTGGAGCGGTTCATGGGCATCCTGGTCGAACACACCGCCGGGGCCTTCCCGGCCTGGCTGGCGCCCGTCCAGGTGGCCGTCCTGCCCATCACGGACCGGGCCCATGGCTTCGCGACCGAGGCGGCAGCCCGAGCGAAGGCCCTGGGCCTCCGGGCGGACCTGGATCTCCGGAACGAGAGCCTCAAGGCCAAGATCCGCGATGCCCAGCTGGCCAAGGTGCCCTACATGCTGGTGATCGGGGATCGGGAAGCCGAGGCGGGCACGGTGTCCGTGCGGCACCGCCACCAGGGCGACCTGGGCGTCCAGTCCCTGGAGGGATTCCTGACCGGGCTGGCGACCGAGGTGCGGGAGCGTCGCCGGTGATCCCGGATTCTTGGCTTGGCGCTGGCCGGACCAAGTGATAGACTCTTTGTCCTTGTGTGAATAAGGGAGGAACCATTCGTCCTAACGAGACCCGCATCAACGACGGCATTCGGGCTGCAGAAGTCCGCGTCATCGCAGAGGATGGCGAGCAGCTTGGCGTGATGCCACCGCATCAGGCCATCCGCATTGCCGAGGAGCGCGGCCTCGACCTGGTGGAGGTCGCTGGAAACGCCAACCCGCCCGTCTGCCGGATCATGGACTACGGGAAGTACAAGTTCATGGAAGCCAAGCGGGAGCATGCAGCCCGCGCCAAGCAGAAGAACATCGTGGTCAAGGAAGTGAAGTTCCGCCCCAAGACCGACGACCACGATTTCGATTTCAAGGTGAAGCACATCCTCCGGTTCCTGGAGGAGGAAGACAAAGTCAAGGTGGTCGTCATGTTCCGGGGCCGCGAGGTGGTCCATCGCGACATCGGCTACCGGATCATCGAGGAGGTCATCCAGCGGGTCGGCGACAAGGCCATCGTCGAGAAGCCGGCTGGAATCGACGGACGCGACATGCACGCCATCCTCGCGCCCCGGATCATCGAGGCCCCCAAGCCCCCGAAGAAACCGAAACCCGCCAAGCCCGAAACACCCGAAACCGAAGCCCAGATCCAGTGAGGAAGCCATGAGCTACAAGATCAAGACCCACAAGGGCGCCCAGAAGCGCTTCAAGAAGACCGCCGGTGGCAAGTTCAAGCGCGGCTGCTCCCACCAGCGCCACATCCTCACCAAGAAGACCGCCAAGCGGAAGCGCCAGCTCGACATGGGCAGCATGGTGGCCAAGGCCGACCAGAAGGCTGTGGCGGCCATGCTTCCCTACGCCTGATGTTCTCTGGGGGTTCCCCGCTGCGCGGACACCCCCGGACCCCCACGCGCCGCGCAGGCTGAGCCTGCTTGGCGCTTGTTCCCCGACTCCCCCGGTCCTAGAATCGAGGGTTCAACCCGGTGGCTGTGGCCACCCCCGATGAGGCCTTCAAAGTCCGCCGATACCCGGCCGGGCTGCCTCGAGGAAAGGAAGCACCATGACTCGCGTCAAACGTGGTTTCAAGCGCGCCCAGCGGCGCAAGCGCATGATGAAGTTCGCCAAGGGCTTCTACGGCGCCAAGTCCCGGCTCTACCGCTCCGCCAAGGAAGCTGTCGAGAAGGCCCTCGGCTACGGCTACCGCGATCGCAAGGTGAAGAAGCGCGACTTCCGCCGCCTGTGGATCGTCCGCATCAGCGCCGCTTCCGTGCAGAACGGCATGTCCTACAGCAAGTTCATGGGCGGCCTCAAGAAGGCCCAGGTGGACCTGGACCGCAAGATGCTGGCCGACCTCGCCGTCCGCAACCCGGAGGCGTTTAGCAAGCTCGTGGCCGTGGCCAAGGGCTGATCGCGAAAGCTGGACATCGCAGACACCCGAAAGGCCGCGCGAGCGGCCTTTCTCTGTATCGAGGCTCGCCATGGACCACCTGCTGCCGCCGGAGATCGCCGAGGCGGATCGCGCCTTCCCGGAGGCCCTCGCCGCCTGTGGGGACCTGGATGCGCTCCTGCGCCTGAAAGGGGCCTACATTGGCCGCGAAGCCAGCCATGTCGCAGGCCTCATGGAGCTGCTGAAGGCCGCGCCGAAGGAGCAGAAACGGGATCTCGGGGCGGCGATCAACGCCCTGAAGAACCGCTGGGAGGAGGCCCTCAAGGCCCGCCAGGGGGACCTCGAGGCCACGAAGAAGGTTGCCGGCGCCGCGGCCTGGGACGCCACACTCCCGCCGCCGCTCCCGGCGCGTGGGGCACTCCATCCCCTGAACCGCCTCATGGACCGCCTGGTGGACGTCTTCCGCCCCCTGGGATTCCATGTGGAAGAGGGCCCGGAGGTGGAGACCGAGGAGCACAACTTCGACGGCCTCAACATCCCCGCGGACCACCCGGCCCGCGGCAGCGCCGACACCTTCTACCTGGCCGCCCATCCGGGCCAGCTGCTCCGCACCCACACCAGCCCCGTGCAGGTGCGCACGCTCAAGCACCTGGCGCCCCGCATCCGGGAGACGGGCGGGATCCGCTTCCTGGCCCCAGGGCGCGTCTACCGCAAGGATGAGATCGATCCCACCCACAGCCCCATGTTCCACCAGGTGGAGGGCATGCTCGTGGGCCACGGCATCGGCATGCAGCACCTGAAGGGCACCCTGGAGTACGCCCTGCGGGCCCTCTTCGGGCCCACGGCGGAGATCCGCCTCCGGCCCTCCTACTTCCCGTTTGTGGAGCCTGGCTGCGAGGTGGACGTGAGCTGCCCCCTCTGCGGCGCGAAGGGCTGCCGGGTCTGCAAAGGCTCGGGCTGGGTGGAGATCCTCGGCGCCGGCCTGATCCATCCGAACGTGCTCGAGTTCGCGGGCATCGACTCTAAGGAATGGTCGGGCTGGGCCTTCGGCATGGGCGTGGAGCGCATGGCCATGATGCTGAGCCAGACGCCGGACCTGCGGCTGTTCTTCGAGAACGACCAGCGGTTCCTCGAGGCCATGGGAGGGCTGGACTGATGTGGATCGAACGCGAAGCGCTGGCCGCGGAACTCCCCGCCGCCGCCCCCCTGGCCACCCGCCAGCTGGCGGAGACCCTGGCCTCCCTGGGCTTCCCCGTGGACGCCGTCGAGCACCGCCCTGGAACCGAGGTGCTGGATGTGGACATCACGGCCAATCGCGGGGACGCCATGTCCCACCGGGGCCTGGCCCGGGACCTCGCAGCCCGCCTCCAGCAGCCCCTGGCGCTCCTGGCGCCGCCCTCCGTGGCCGAAGGTGAGCCCCGGATCCCGGTCCGCCTCCCCGCCTCGGCCTGTCCGCTCTACGCCACGGCCCTGCTCACCCTCGGGGAGGGGCGGACGCCGGAGGCGGTCCAGGCCCTCCTCCTGGCCCTGGGGTCCACCCCCAAGCTGCTGCCAGCCGTGGACGCCTCCAACGAGCTGCTCCACCGCTACGGCCATCCCACCCACGCCTTCGACGCGGACCGCATCCAGGGCGCCGTGAGTGTCCGGATGGCCCGCGCCGGCGAGACCCTCGTCACCCTCGACGGCGTCGAACGGAAGCTCAC
>JAJYBX010000180.1 GCA_021778785.1 Acidobacteriota bacterium | reverse complement strand
CGGAATCCCTGGCTCCAGGTCCGGTTGCGCCAGGCCAGCGGGGCCGAGGCCGACCTCCTGCTGAGCGCCCGGCCCGTCCAGGACAAGGACTACACCGACTACCTGGCCCGCACCCTGCCGCCGGGACTGTCGCTCCGCTACGTCCCGGAAGGCGCGGAACTGCAGGACCGCTTCGTGCTCCTCACCCGGGAGGACGGCAAGGTCCGGCTGGTGGAGGACGGCCGCGTGACGCGCACCGCGGACCTGGCGCCGAACAAGCCCTTCCTCGTCGAGAAGGGGCTCTCCGTCACCCTCCTGGGCCGATATGACCGGGCCCGGTTCGAGCCGGACTTCGTGCCCGATCCGGATGTGGACGTGACGGCCCAGTCCGAGCGGCCCGTCCTCCGGCTGCGGGTCTGGGATCCCGCCACCGGGGCCGCCGAGAGCCGCTGGCTGCAGGCGCGGGGCGCGGACGGGCAGCCCGTGGGCGCGGCCTTCCTGGGGGGCCGGATCCGCCTCGAATACCGCCCCAAGGCACCGGACCTGGGGGACCTGCGCGGCACCCTGGCGGCCGTGGATCCCTCCGGGGCCGAGCTGGCCCGGGGCCCCGTCACGGCCGGGAAGGCCTTCGCCTTCCGGGACCACCGCTTCTACCTGGATGGGTGGATCCCGGGTGCGCCGGCCTCCGCCCGCCTCCTGCTGGTCACCGATCCCGGCCTGAGCCTCGCCTGGGCCGGGCTGACCTGCCTGGTGGCCGGGACGGTCTGGGCGCTGCTGGAGGTCCGTCGCGCCCGGCAGGGGTGCTAAGCTGGGGCCCCTTTCCCACAAGGAGTTCCCCATGCGCAAGCAGACCCTGGCTTTCGTCCTCGCCGGCACCATGCTCGGCGGGGTCCTCGGCTGGGCCGCCGCGGCGGCCAGCTACCAGAAGACCGGCACCGTCAAGGAGGTCGCCGCTGACAGCTTCACCCTCGACCTCGGCAAGGAGGCCTGGCGCTTCTACACGGACGGCGGCACCCAGGGCAAGGACGCCCTCAAGGTCGGCGACAAGGTGACCGTCACCTACAAGCAGGTGGCCACCAAGATCGAAGGCAAGGGCGCCGCCAAGGCACCCGCCAAGAAGAAGTAGGGGATGGGTTCACCTGAAGGCCCGGGGGCGCCTGTGCGCCCCTGGGTGCTCATCACCGGCTGCTCCACGGGCATCGGCCGGGCCCTGGTGCCCCTCTGCCGCGACGCGGGATGGGGGGTCGTGGCCACGGCCCGGCGCCCGGAGACATTGGCGGATCTGCCTCCGGGCGGGGATCTCCGCGTGCTGGCCCTGGACGTCACGGACCCGGCGAGCCTCGCCGCCGCCGTGGCGGCCTGTGCCGACCTGCCCCTCAGGGCCCTCGTGAACAACGCGGGCTACGGCCAGGTGGGGCCGCTGGAACTGCTGCGCCCCGAGGATCTGCGGGCCCAGTTCGAGACCAATGTCATCGGCCTCCATGCCATGACGAACGCCTTCCTGCCCCTCCTCAGGCGCGAGCGCGGGGCGAGGATCCTGCAGGTGGCCTCCATGCTGGGCCGCCTGTCCATCCCGCTCGCCGGGCCCTACAACGCCTCCAAGCACGCCGTGGTGGCCCTGGCGGAGACCCTGCGCCTGGAGATCGGCGGGGAGGTGGCCGTGCTGCTGGTGGAGCCGGGGGCCATCCGCACGGAGTTCCGCGAGACGCTGGCGAAGGTGTGGGGCGACCTGCCGGAGCGCGCGAAGGGGACGCGCTACGAACGGATCCTGGCCCGCTACCTGGCGGTCCGCAAGGACCAGAGCCAGCGCTTCGCCATGGACGTGGCGCCCTGCGCCCGGAAGATCCTCCGGGCCCTGACCGCGAAGCGTCCTCCCCGCCGCGTGGTGATCGGGAGGGACGCCTTCTGGGCGGGAAAGGTGAAGGCCCTCCTGCCCGCTGGGTGGTGGGAGGCGCTCCTTCGGAGGGCCTACGGGTTGCGGTGACGCCCGGCTACTTGTAGATTCCGCAGCCGATGACGACGCCGTTTTCGGCCAGGCAGTAGGAGGTCTTGTCCTCCACCTTGCCGTTGGCGGGATTGGGGAACTTGTAGTCCACCCAGCCGCCTCCCTTGCGCTGGGCCACCTGGATGATCTCCTGGATGAAGAGCTTGCCGTCCGGGTCCTTCATGCCCCAGCGGTTCGCGCCGGCCGCGCCGGGGGTGGCCCCGTGGGCCAGGGTGATGCCCTTGGTGTCGTAGACGAACAGGTAGAGGGGGTTGCCGGGCTTGAAATGGAAGCGGCCGGTCCCCTTCTGGACCTCGGCGATGAAGGCGTCCTTGCCCTGGGCCTTCAGGAAGGCGACGCCCTCCTTCACCAGGGCCTCGGCCTTGGGGCGCTCGCTGGCCTGGGAGGCCAGGGGCAGGGCCAGGACACAGGCCAGGACGGAGATGGGTAGGTGGAGACGCATGGATCCTCCTCTGGATGCCTGGATCCCTTATCGCCCCGGCCGGGGGAGTTCTGAATTTCGTCGCGGGGGCGGGAACCGGGGCCGCCGCGGCTACTTGTAGATGCCGCAGCCCACCACCATGCTGTCCACCGCCTCCACGAACGAGGTCTTCGCCTCGATCTTCCCGGTCTTGGGGTTGGGGTACTTGTAGTCCACCCAGCCGCCCCCCTTGGCCTGCCCGGTCTGGAGGATCTCCTGCAGGAAGAACTTCCCGTCGGGATCCCGGATGTTCCATCGGTTGACGCCCACCAGCTGGCTCTGGAAGCCGATGGCCAGGCAGGTGCCCTTCAGGTCGTAGACGAAGATGTAGAGGTCGTCCCCGCTCTTCACGTGGAAGCGGCCGGAGCCCTGGTTGGTCTCCCTCAGGAGGGCCTCGCGGCCGTTCGAGCGCTCGAAGGCGATGGCCTCCTTCACGAGGGCCTGGGCCTTGGCCTTCTGGTCCTGGGCGGCCAGGGAACCGGCGAGGCAGACGAGCAGGGGAAGGACGAGGGTGCGGGACGTCATGGTTTCCTCCCGGTTCGGGTTGTGCACCAGCCTATCGTCAGGCTCCGGGGGAGCATGAATCCGGACGGGCCTGCCAGACTGGGGCCATGTCCGAAGACCGCCTCTACCTCATCGACACCTTCGCCTTCATTTTTCGAAGCTACTTCGCCAATCCGCGGCTGAAGAACGGGGCGGCGTACACCTTCACGCGGCTGGTGCTGCAGCTGCTCGAGAAGCACAAGCCGACCCACATCGCCTGCGTGTTCGACACGCCCGAACCCACCTTCCGCCACGAGCTCTACCCCGAGTACAAGGCCAACCGGGCCGAAATGCCCGAGGACCTCCGGCCCCAGATCCCCATGATCCGCCAGCTGGTGGAAGCCCTGGGCATCCCCATCGTGGAGCTGCACGGCTACGAGGCCGACGACGTGATGGGCACCCTGGCCCGGGAATCCGCGGAACACGGCCTGCCTTCGGTGATCGTGAGCCCGGACAAGGATCTGCTCCAGCTCGTGGACGATGCCCGCAGGATCCAGGTGCTCAACACCAAGGACGGGGAGGTCTGGCACGACCGGGAGGGCGTGAAGGCCCGCATGGGCGTGTGGCCCGAGCAGATCGTGGACTTCCTCAGCCTCGTGGGCGACGCCTCGGACAACGTGAAGGGCGTGCCGGGCATCGGCGAGAAGGGCGCGGCCCTGCTGCTGGAGCAGCACGGCAGCCTGGACGGCGTGCTGGCGGCGAAGGCCGCCCTGAAGCCGAAGCAGCGCGAGGGCCTGGAGGCGGCCACCGCCCCGGAGACGGGCTGGCTGGACCTGACCCGGCGCCTCGTGACCGTGGTGACGGACCTGGCCCTGCCCCTGCATCCCAGGGACCTCGCCTACGCCGGTGTGGACGAGCAGCGGGCCCGGACCACCTTCAAGGAGCTGGGCTTCCAGACCCTCACCAAGGAGTTCACCCAGAGCGCCGAGCAGGCGGGTTCCGTGCGCCAGTACCGGGCCGCGGCCACGCCGATGGATCTGGAGGAGGCCGTGGCTGCCTGCCGCGCCGCGGGCCGCTTCGGCCTGGATACCGAGACCACCAGCATCGATCCCACGCGAGGGCACCTGGTGGGCCTGAGCCTCGCCTGGACGGCCAACGAGGGGCTCTACGTGCCCCTGGCCCACCTCAAGCCCCCCACGGCGGACACCGAAGGCGCGCTGCCCGGTCTGCTGCCGGACAGCGGCCTGCCGGAGTCCCTGCTCGACCTGAAGGGGGACCCGGAGGCCTTCTTCGCCGAGCTGGCGCCGCACCTGGATGGCCGCAACCTCCCCTTCGCCCAGGCGCGCCGCATCCTGGCGCCCCTGCTGGCGGATCCGGCCGTGGCGAAGTGCGGGCAGAACCTGAAGTACGACCTCCAGGTGCTGGCCCGCCACGGCCTGCCCGTGCGGGGCCTGGCGGACGACAGCATGGTGTTGAGCTTCCTCCTGGAGAGCGGCGTCCGGCACAACCTGGACGACCTGTCCGTGCGGCTGCTGGATGTGAAGCCCATCGCCTTCGAGGAGGTGGTGGGGAAGGGGAAGGGCCAGAAGCGGTTCGACGAGGCTGAATTCGAACGGGCGGTGCAGTACGCCGCCGAGGATGCGGACCTGGCCCTGCAGCTCTGCGACCGGCTCCGGAAGGGGCTCACGGACGACCGGCTGGCGCGCCTCTACGCGGAGGTGGACCTGCCCCTGGTGGAGGTGCTGGCCGCCCTGGAAGGACACGGTGTGCGGCTGGACCTGGACGAGCTGGCCCGGCTGGCGGCGCGCATGCATGGGGAGCGGGAGCGGGCGCAGGCCCGCGTCATCGATCTGGCCGGCGAACCCTTCAACCTCAACAGCCCGGCCCAGCTCGGCCGCATCCTCTTCGACAAGCTGGGCTTCAAGCCCGTGAAGTTCACCGGCAAGACCAAGGCCCCCAGCACGGATGAGGACGTGCTCCAGGAGCTGGCCGAGAAGCAGGGGGCGGAAATCGCCAGCGAGCTGCTGCGCCATCGCCAGATGGTGAAGCTCCTGGGCACCTACGTGGAGGCGCTGCCCCAGATGGTGAACCCCGTCACCGGGCGGGTGCACACCCGCCTGCACCAGGCGGCGGTGGCCTCGGGGCGCCTGGCCTCCAGTGATCCCAACCTGCAGAACATCCCCATCCGCACCGAGGAGGGCCGCGCCATCCGGGGGGCCTTCGTGCCCGAGCCGGGCTGG
>JAJYBX010000179.1 GCA_021778785.1 Acidobacteriota bacterium | reverse complement strand
CCTGGCGGAGGGCGTCCCGCCCTTCGACCTGCATCCCCTGCCCCACCCCAGCGCCCAGGGCCTTCTCCAGGCCGCGCCCAACAAGGGCAAGGGCCTGCGCCTGGACGACCTCCGCGCCGCCTGGGAGGCGCGGCTGCGGGAGCTGCTGGGGGGGGCCTGAGGCTCCGCTCCCATTCCAGATACTTGGCCCTTTGTGGAACCCTGATCCCATTCAGGCCATCCGGAGGGGGGGAATCCATGGGGAAGACGCGGCTCGAGGCCTTCAGCGACGGGGTGATCGCCATCCTCATCACGATCATGGTCCTGGAGCTCCACGCCCCCCGGGGCACGGACTGGGCGGCCCTGCGCCCCCTGCTGCCGGTGGGCCTGAGCTACGTGCTGAGCTTCGTGTACCTGGCCATCTACTGGAACAACCACCACCACATGCTGCACGTGGTGCAGAAGGTGGGGGGCGGCATGCTGTGGGCCAACCTCCACCTGCTCTTCTGGCTGTCCCTGGTGCCCTTCGTGACCGGCTGGATGGGCGAGAACCGCTTCGCCCCGGTCCCCACGGCCCTGTACGGCGTGGTGCTGCTCATGGCGGCCCTGGCCTACTGGCTGCTCCAGCGGATCATCATCGCCCGGCAGGGCCCGGGCTCCGTGCTGGCCGCAGCCGTGGGCCGGGACCTGAAGGGGAAGGCCTCCCCCCTTCTCTACGCCGTGGCCATCCCCTCGGCCTTCCTCAGCCCCTGGATCGCCGGGGGCCTCTACGTCCTGGTGGCCCTGATGTGGCTGGTGCCGGACCGCCGGATCGAGCGGACCCTGGCCGCCCAGGCCCGGGCCGCGTCTTAACAATTCTTAACACGCAGGTCCCTAAACCTGCACCGGTTTTTCCCTTATCCTGAGGGCTCCCATCAGGGATCTTTCACAATCCGGAGGCCGCATGCCCCTCTCCCGTCGATACATCTTGCCGCTGAGCGGCCTGCTGGCCTTGGCCCTGGTGGCCGGGGAGGCGCCGAAGCACGCGCCCCGGACCGCCCACGCGGCCCCCGCCGCCAAGGCCCTGCCCGCCCCCGTGAAGGTGACCTCGGTGGAGGGCATCACGGAGTACGACCTGGCCAACGGCCTGAAGGTCCTCCTGTTCCCCGACGCCAGCAAGCCCACCACCACCGTGAACGTCACCTACCTGGTGGGTTCCCGGAACGAGAACTACGGCGAGACGGGCATGGCCCATCTCCTCGAGCACCTGATGTTCAAGCCCTCCCGCAAGTTCAGCGGGAAGGACGGGCACCCCAACCCGGTGGAGGTGCTGAACAGCGTGGGCGCCCGCTTCAACGGGTCCACCTCGTACGACCGCACCAACTACTTCGTCACCTTCCCGGCGGGCGACGCCAACCTGGACAAGATCCTGGACCTGGAATCGGACCGCATGGTCCACGCCAACATCGACGGCAACGACCTCTGGAACCCCAAGACCCAGAAGGGCGAGATGACCGTGGTGCGCAACGAGTTCGAGATGGGGGAGAACAACCCCATCAACGTGACCCTGGAGCGGACCCTGGCCAAGGCCTTCGACTGGCAGAACTACGGCAAGTCCACCATCGGCGCCCGCTCGGACATCGAGCATGTGAACATCGAGCGCCTGCAGGCCTTCTACCACACCTACTACCAGCCCGATAACGCCGTGCTGCTGGTGGCCGGCAAGTTCGAGCCCGCGAAGACCCTGGCCGAGATCAACGCCCGGTTCGGCGCCATCCCCCGCCCCACCCGCACCATCCAGACCACGTACACCCTGGATCCCGTTCAGGACGGCGAGCGCTCCGTCACCGTCCGCCGCGTGGGCGACATCCAGGCCGTGCTGGCGGCCTACAAGGTCTCCGCCGGCTCCGACCCGGACGGCGCCGCCCTCAACGTGCTCAGCCACATCATGACTGACGCGCCCTCGGGCCGCCTCTACAAGGCCCTGGTGGAGGCCAAGAAGGCCGCCATGGTGTTCCCCTACTACGGGGAGACCAAGGAGCCCGGCTTCCTCCTCTTCGGCGCCGCCGTGCCCAAGGACGCCAACCTGGCGGACGCCCGCGGGACGATGCTGAAGGTGCTGGAGGACACCAAGACGGAGCCCTTCACCGCGCAGGAGGTGGACCGCGCCAAGGCCTCCCTCCTGAAGAACTTCGACCTGGTGATGAACCAGAGCGACCGGCTGGGCATCACCCTCAGCGAGTACATCGCCCAGGGCGACTGGCGCCTCTTCTTCCTGGATCGCGACCGCATCAAGGCCGTGACCCCCGCCCAGGTGGACGCCGTGGCGGCCAACTACCTCAAGGAGAGCAACCGCACCGTGGGCGAGTTCATCCCCACGGCCAAGCCCGACCGCACGGCGATCCCGGCCGTGAAGGACGTGGAGGCCATGCTCAAGGGCTACCAGGGCCAGGCCGTCGTGGCCCAGGGCGAGGCCTTCGACGCCACGCCCGCGAACATCGACGCCCGCACCCAGACCTTCACCACCGCCTCCGGCCTGAAGACCGCCATCCTGGCCAAGAAGACCCGGGGCGAGTCCGTGAGCGCCACCCTCACCCTGCACCTCGGCAGCGAGCAGGCCCTCATGGGCAAGGGCGCCGCGCCCGAGCTGACGGGCGCCATGCTCATGCGGGGCACCACCAAGCACACCCGGCAGGAGCTGAAGGATGCCTTCGACCGGCTGAAGGCCCAGGTGATGGTCATGGGCGACGCCGAGAACGCCCGGGTGATGATCACCACCGAGCGGAAGCACTTCCCCGAGGTCATGCAGCTGGTGGCCGAGGTGCTGCAGCACCCGGCCTTCCCCGCCTCCGAGCTGGAGACGCTGGTGAAGGAGCAGGTCACGGGCCTGGAGTACCAGAAGGCTGAGCCCCAGTTCCAGGCCACCATGGCCCTCCGGCAGCACTTCGAGGCCCAGTACCCCAAGGGCCACCCCCGGCACGTGGACAACGTGGATGACTCCCTGGCCGAGCTGAAGGCCGCCAAGGTGGCGGATCTCAAGGCCTTCCACGACGCCTTCTACGGCGCCGGCGCGGGCGACCTGGCCATCGTGGGCGATGTGGATCCCGCGGCCACGAAGCAGCTGGTCACCGAGCTCTTCGGCGCCTGGAAGGCCCCCGTGGCCTTCGCCCGCATTCCCAGCGCCTACGTCCCCGTGAAGCCCGTGGAGGAGAAGCTGGAGACCCCCGACAAGGCCAATGCCTTCTACGTCTCCGGCCTCACCATGCCCCTGGCGGACACCGATCCCGACTACCCGGCCCTGCTCCTCGGCAACTACATGCTGGGCGGCGGCGCCCTCCGCAGCCGGCTGGCGGACCGCATCCGCCAGAAGGACGGCCTCTCCTACGGCGTGGGCTCCCAGTTCGGCGCCCAGTCCCAGGACGCGAAGGCCACCTGGAACGCCTTCGCCATCTACAACCCCGCCAACCTGGCCAAGCTCCAGGTCGCCTTCAACGAGGAGATCGCCCGGGCCCTGGACAAGGGCTTCACGGAGCAGGAGATCAAGGACGCCAAGGCCGCGTGGCTCCAGGGCCAGGCCTCCAGCCGCGCCCAGGACCGGGAGCTGGCCGGCCGCCTCGCCTCGAACCTCTACCTGGGCCGCACCATGGCCTGGCAGGCTGACCTGGAGCGCAAGGTCCAGGCCCTCACCAACGACCAGATCCTGGCCGCCCTCCACAAGCACTTCGACCCCTCGAAGATCTCCGTCTTCGTGGCCGGCGACTTCGCCAAGGCCGACAAGAAGTAGCCCGGATCCCGGGCGCCGGAAAGGGAGCGGCCCCGGCCGCTCCCTTTTTTCGTTAGGCGCCGCACGGCTTCCATGGTCTGCTGGAAGGCTGCCCGGCGTTTGAAGGACGCAGGGCGAAGGAGGCCCCCATGGCGCGCATCGAACGGGAATGGCAGGCGGAACACGAGGGCGCGGCCCTGGCCACGGAGGTCCACCGGATCCTGGTGGTGAGCCACCGGCAGGCCAAGGGCTTCATCGATGGCCGCTGCATCACCGTGAACGGCACGGTCGCGGAGTCCTACGGCGTGCGCCTCAAGGCCGGCGACACGGTGAAGGTGGCCTTCGATCCCGACCGCACCTACGAGGTGATGCCCCCCGCGAAGAAGCTCCAGTCCGGCCCCTTCGAGACCCTGTGGGAGGACACCCACCTCCTCTTCGTCCACAAGCCCGCGGGGCTCCTCACGGTGCCCGCCGAGCAGGGCGGCGAGCCCAGCCTGGCCGAGGCCATCACCGAGTCCTACCGCCGCCGCGGCTTCAAGCGCTTCAACCTCTACATCGTCCACCGCCTGGATCGCTTCACCTCCGGCGTGCTGGTCTTCGCCAAGACCCCCGAGGCCCTCCACGGCCTGAAGAAGCTCTTCGAGCTGCACAAGCTGCAGCGGGTCTACCGCGCCGTGCTGGTGGGCGAGCTGCCGGAGAACAGCGGCACCCTGGCCGGCCACCTCATCGAACACGCCAAGTCCCTGAAGATGTCCGTGGCCAAGGAGCGCAAGGGCGCGGGCGGCAAGCGCATGCCCCCCGGCGCCAAGGAGGCCGTGACCCACTACCGCGTGGTGGAGCGCCTGCCCGGCCACACCGTGGTGGAGGTGAAGCTGGAGACTGGCCGTCGCAACCAGATCCGCGTGCAGTTCGCCGACCGGGGCTTCCCTCTGCTGGGGGACCAGGTCTACGGCACCGAGAGCCCCATGCTGGACCGCCAGGCCCTCCACGCCGAGCTGCTGGGCTTCCGGCACCCCGTCACGGACGAGCAGGTCACCGTCTCGGCCCCCCTGCCCGCGGACATGGAGGCGGCCCTCAAGGTCCTGCGCACCCAGTCCCGCCTCACCCGCGCCTCGGAGGGACTCCGAGGGGAGGAGGGGATCTTCAAGCCGAAGATCACCCGCGAGCGGAAGCTGGACCGCTCGGCCCGCGCCCGCCGCTTCGAGGGCGCCGGTGAGGCGGAGCGCCCCGCCCGGCCCCGCCGGGAAGGTCCCGCCGACCGGCCCCGACGCGAAGGCGCCGAGGAGCGTCCCCGCCGCACCTTCGACCGCGACGACCGCCCCGCCCGTCCCCGCCGCGAGGGCCCCGCCGACCGCCCCCGTCGCGAGGGCGCCGAGGAGCGTCCCCGCCGCACCTTCAAGCCCGGGGACCGCCCCGCAGGTCCCCGCCGCGAAGGCCCCGCCGATCGCCCCCGTCAGATCGGAA
>JAJYBX010000178.1 GCA_021778785.1 Acidobacteriota bacterium | reverse complement strand
GGTGAGCACGGCCACGACCCAGCGGTAGCCGAGGGTCAGGTCGGGATGGTGGTTCACCCGCTCCGCATGCTCGGCGGCGGCCACCACGAAGCCCAGGCCCCGGGGGTAGGCCGAGAAGGCGTAGCGGCGCCGCAGGGTGAGGCCGTGGGCCTCGCCCTGGGCCACCCAATCCGGATGCACCTTGAGGAAGGTCTCCAGGGCATCAGGGTCCACCAGATCCTTGGACATGCTCGTCTCCCAGGTGCATCCTAACTCGTTTGTTGAACGTGAGTCCCGCCATGCCCTTCAACCATCCCCCCCTGCTCGGCCGCACGGCCTTCGTCACCGGCTCGTCCCGGGGGATCGGCCGTGCCATCGCCGTGGAACTGGCCCGCTGGGGCGCGGATGTGGCCGTCCACGCCCGCACGAACCTGGAGCTGGCCGAAGCCGTGGCCACGGAGATCCGCGCCCTGGGCCGTAAGTCCCTGGCCGTGCTGGCGGACGTGCGGGTGAAGGCGGAACTGGAGGCCTGCGCCGACCGGGTGAAGGCGGAGCTGGGCCCGGTGGATATCCTCGTGAACAACGCCGGCACCCGCAAGGACGGCCCCTTCATCCTCATGGGCGACGAGAAGTGGGAGGAGGTGATGGACGTGAACCTGCGGGGCACGGTCTACGCCACCAAGGCCTTCGTCCGCGGCATGATGGCCCGCAAGTGGGGTCGCATCGTCAACATCGTCAGCCCCACGGGCCTCATCGGGAAGGCGGGCCAGACCAACTACGGCGCCAGCAAGGGCGCGGTCATGGCCCTCACCAAGAGCCTGGCCCGGGAGATGGCCCCCTTCGGCGTCCTGGTGAACGCCGTGAACCCCGGCTTCATCCACACGGAACTGACGGCCGACGTGCCCGAAGACGTCCGCCGCGAGATGCTGGCCCCCGCCATCCTCAAGCGCGAGGGCGAGCCCGAGGAGGTGGCTGGCGTGGTGGCCTTCCTCTGCTCCGACTGGGCCAGCTACATGAGCGGCCAGATCGTGAACGTGGACGGCGGGCTGTGCCCCTAGGGCTGTGGGCCGTGGGCTGTGGGTAGGATCAGTCTGCGGGTGGGCCGGAACGAAGCGGGATCTCCACGATGAAGCTGGCGCCGCGTCCGGGGTGGCTGTCGATGGCGACGCCGCCGCCGTGCAGCTCCACCATCTGCTTGACGATGGAGAGGCCCAGGCCCGTGCTGTACTCCCCGCCCGTGGGCTGGGCCGAGAGGCGCTGGAACAGGCCGAAGGCCTGGGCCTGGTCCTCGGCCGTGAGGCCGGGGCCCTCGTCCCGCACCTCGATGCGCGCCCGTTCCTCCCCGCCCGCCAGGCGCGGGGCGACCTCCACCCAGACGTTCCGGCCGAGGGGGGAGTATTTGATGGCGTTGTTCACGAGGTTGTCGATGGCCTGGCCCAGGCGGAGACGGTCCACCCGCCCCCAGCACGCGCCGCCCAGGGTCTCGTGGTAGTGGAGCCGGATCTCCTTGCTGGCGGCATAGGGCTCGTTGGCCTTCACCACGTCGTGGACCAGGTCCCCCAGGTTCGCCTGCTCGAAATTCGGCGTGACCTCGCCGATCTCCTGCACGGCCGTGTCGAGCAGGCTGTTGATGATGTGCAGCATCCGCTGGACCACCTCCCCGATGCGCCGGGCCTGGCCGGGGATGGCGGTGCCCTGGGTTCCCGCCTCGGCGTCCATCCGGAGGCGGTCGGCCAGGAGGAGGAGCCCTCCGAGGGGGTTCTTCAGGTCGTGGGCCGCCGTGGCCAGGAACCGCGTCTTCAGCTGGTTCGCCCGCCGGAGCTGCTCGTTGGCGGCCTGGAGCTGGGCGCTGATGGACTCCACCCTCAGGGTGTACTGCTCCTCCAGGTCGTGGCGGCGCTTCTTCTCCAGGCAGGCATGGATCCGCGCCTTGAGCAGCTGCTGGTTGATGGGCTTGGGCAGGTAGTCCTGGGCGCCGAGCTGGATGCACCGGACGATGCTCTCCTGCTCGTTGAGGGCGGAGAGCATGACCACGGGGAGGCGCCGGAGCCGCTCATCCCCGTGCATGGCCTCGATGACCTGGATGCCATCCACGTGGGGCATCATCACGTCCAGGAGCACCATGTCGTAGGTGCCGGTCTGGAGCTTGTCCAGGGCCTCCCGGCCGTCCTCCGCGGTTTCCACCACATGGCCGTCCCGCTCCAGGATGCGGGTCATCACCTCGCGGTTGAAGTCGGTGTCGTCCACCACCAGGATGCGGGCCGGATGCGCAGGGGTCATGAGGTCGCCTCGTCGCCCAGGAGGACCCTGATCTTCCCGACCAGGCGGGCCAGGTCCACGGGCTTGATGTCGTAGTCCACGCACCCGGCTGCCAGGGCGGCATCCCGGTCCGAAGTGAGGGCCCGCGCGGTGAGGGCCACCACGGGGATGCCCGCCGTGGCGGGATCGGCCTTGATGCGGCGGGTGGCCTCGAAGCCGTCCAGGACCGGCAGGCCCAGATCCATGAGCACCAGGTCGGGCCGTTCCTCCCGGCAGCGGCGGACGCCCTCGGCCCCGTCGGCAGCGGTCAGGACGGTGAACCCCCGGCGCTCCAGCAGCCGGGAGATGGCATCCCGGTTCATCTCGTTGTCCTCCACCAGCAGGATCCGCCTCATGGTTGCCCCCGCCCGTCCGCGTGCGGCAGTCCCCGCCGCACGGCCCTCCGGATCTCCTCCACCAGCTCGCCCCGGCTGTAGAGCCCCTTCTGCAGCACGGCGCTCACCTGGGCCGTGCGCAGGCGCTCCCGCTCGGGGGGGGTGAGGTCCCGCGCGGTGAGGACCACCACGGGGATGTCGGCCCACTCCGGCCGGCGCTGCTTCTCCGCCAGGAACTCGAAACCGTCCATGCCGGGCATCATCAGGTCCAGGAGGATGACGCCGGGGACCTCCGGCTCCATCCGGTGGAGGGCTTCCCGCCCGTCGAGGGCCGGCCAGGACTCCCACCCCTCGGAGAGGAGGAGCCGCTGGACGGCGTGCTGGGTGGGGACGTCGTCCTCCACCACCAGGATCCGGAAGGGGGGCTGGGCGGGCCGGTGCTTGTCCAGCACCCGGGACAGCTGGGCGCGGTCCACGGGCTTGAAGAGGTAGTCGATGGCGCCCAGGGCGAGGCCCCGCTCCGCCTCTTCGAGGATGGAGAGCATGACCACGGGGATGCCCGAGAGGGCCGGATCCGCCTTGAAGGCCTTGAGCACCTCCCA
Organism: Acidobacteriota bacterium; assembly: GCA_021778785.1. Lineage (GTDB taxonomy): Bacteria > Acidobacteriota > Holophagae > Holophagales > Holophagaceae > Geothrix. The sequence goes on along the minus strand of JAJYBX010000178.1, from coordinate 1,977 downwards.
GCCGTCCATCCTCGGCATCATCACGTCCAGCACGACCAGGTCGGGCGGATCGGTCCGGGCCAGCCGCAACCCCTCCAGGCCGTCCTGGGCCGTGGCCACGCCGAAGCCGTCCCTTGCCAGGATCCGCGAGAGCGCGTCGAGCAGGTGCGGGTCGTCATCGATGATCAGCACCCGCCCGCGCCCGTCCGTGTCGCGCAGGATCGGCACCGGCCCCGAGAGGGTCGGGGACGGCGGTTCCGGCTGCTCCACCGGCAGGAGGATCGTGAAGGTGGAGCCGCTGCCCACCTCGCTCGCCACGCGGATGTCCCCGCCCAGCATCTGGCAGAACTTCCGGCTGAGGGCCAGGCCCAGGCCCGTGCCTTCGAACTGCCGGCTGGTGGTCTCCTCGGCCTGGATGAACTCGTTGAAGATGCGCTCCAGCTGGTCGGGCCGGATGCCGATCCCCGTGTCCTGCACGCTGAGGTGGAGCCAAAGCGCGCCGCCCGGGGCCACGGGGCGCAGGACGGCCTTCACGGTGATGCGGCCCTTGCGGGTGAACTTGCAGGCGTTGCTCAGGAGGTTGAAGAGGGACTGCTTCAGCTTGGTCGGGTCCGACGTGAGGGTCGTCACGCCGGGGTCGATGTCCGCCTCCAGCACGTTGCCGTTCTTCGCAGCCAGGGGCTGGACGGTCGCGAGGGCGTCCCGGATCATCGCCGGCACCTCGAAGGCCTCCCGGGCGACGGTCATCTTCCCCGCCTCGATCTTGGAGAGGTCCAGGATGTCGTTGATGAGATCCAGGAGGTGCCGCCCCGCCGATTCGATGCGCCGGATGTCCGGGAGGATCCCCGCGTGGCCCTCCCGCTCCGAGTCCTCGCGCACCAGTTCGCTGTAGAGCAGGATCGCGTTCAGGGGCGTGCGCAGCTCGTGGCTCATGTTGGCCAGGAAGGTGCTCTTGGCCCGGTTCGAGACCTCGGCCCGTTCCTTCGCGATGAGCAGCTCGTTGTTCGTGCGCACCAGCTCCGCCGTACGGGTGGCCACCTGGACCTCCAGATGCTCCCGGTGCTCCGCCAGGCGGCGGTCCTGGTCCTGGATCCGCTCCAGCATCCCGTTGAAGGCCTGGACGAGCAGCCCCAGCTCGTCGTCCGAGCGCCCCTGGGCCCGCAGGCTGTAGTCCCGCGTCGTGGAGACGGCCGAGGCGGTGCGGGCCAGTTCCAGGATGGGATCGGTGAGCACCCGCCCGTAGCGCTGCAGGATGGCCCATACCAGCAGGCCGATCAGGCCGAGGATGAAGAGGGAGAAGGCGCTGGCCCAGGCCAGCCGATCCGCCAGGGCGGCCTGGTCGGATTCCAGGAAGAGCAGGCCCACGGAGACGCCCGCCTCGCTGCGGATCCGCTGGACCAGTTCCACCCGGCCCCGTGAGAACCACACCCGGTCCCCGGCCTCACCCGCCGGCCAGGGCCCGGGGTCCGGGCTTCCCGCGGGGAAGTCGGCCAGGACCTCGCCCGAGGCCATCTGGATGCGGGCCCGGGTGATGTGGCCGTGGACACGCAGGCCGTCCAGGATCTGCTGGGCCGGGCCGGCGTCATGGAAGACCACGGCCGGCCCGGCGTTGTAGGCGATGATCTCCCCCAGCGCCCGCAGATCCTGGGCCGCCGACTGGCGGGAGGCGTAGCCCTCGTAGCCCAGGAAGCCCAGGGCCGCGAGCAGGAGGGCCAGGCCCGTCGTCAGCAGGACCAGGACCACCGCCTTGCGCCGGATGGAGGACCGGGGGCGGGCCAGCGAGGGGGTTTCGGGGAGCGCGTTCTGCATCAGGGAGCCGATCGGGAGGCGCCCGGCATCCGGGCGATGCGCAGCAGCTGGGAACTGAAGACGAGCCCCTCGGCCGCGGCGGCCTCGGGGCTTGCGAACAGCCGGACGAACTGCCCGTCCATCAGGAAGCAGAGCATCACGCCCTGGCGGATGGCCCGCTCGTCGTCGGCGACCGTCAGCACCCTCCGG
>JAJYBX010000177.1 GCA_021778785.1 Acidobacteriota bacterium | reverse complement strand
GGAGACCCTGGAAGCCATCCGCCTCATCAAGGCGGAACTGCCGGGCGTGCGCACCCTCCTCGGCGTGAGCAACGTGAGCTTCGGCCTGAACCCCGCCGCCCGCCACGTGCTGAACGCCCTCATGCTCTACCACGCGGTGCAGCAGGGCCTGGACCTGGCCATCTTCAATTCGTCCAAGGTCATCCCGGTCGCGAACATCGACCCCGAGGACCGGCGCCTCGTCGAGGATCTGATCTACGACCGGCGCCGGGAAGGCTACGACCCCCTCAAGGCCCTCCTGGCCCGCTTCAGCGACCGCAAGGCGGCCGAGGTGGAGAACCGCCGCGCCGACCTGCCCGTGCTGGAACGCCTCCACCGCGACATCCTCGACGGCGAGAAGCAGGCCATCCTCACGGACGCGGACGAGGCCCTGCGCGACCACGATCCCCTGACGCTCATCAACGAGGTGCTGCTGGGCGCCATGAAGGTGGTGGGCGAGCGCTTCGGGGCCGGCGAGATGCAACTGCCCTTCGTGCTGGAGAGCGCCGAGGCCATGAAGGCCGCCATCCGCCGCATCGAACCCCACCTGCCGAAGGAGGCCGACTACCAGAAGGGCCGCATCCTCCTGGCGACGGTGAAGGGCGATGTCCACGACATCGGCAAGAACCTGGTGGACATCATCCTCAGCAACAACGGCTTCGAGGTGCGCAACCTGGGCATCAAGCAGCCCATCGAGGCCATCCTCAAGGCCCTGGCGGACTGGCCCGCGGACGCCATCGGCCTCTCGGGCCTGCTGGTGAAGTCCACCGTGGTGATGAAGGAGAACCTGCACTTCATGGAGGAGCAGGGCCACCGGATCCCCGTCATCCTCGGCGGCGCGGCCCTCACTCGCGACTACGTGGAGGGCGACTGCCGGCGCGCCTACCCCGGCCCCGTGTTCTACGCGGAGGATGCCTTCGAGGGGCTGCGGCAGATGCAAGCCATCGTGTCGGGCGAACCGGGCAGGGTGGCGCCTGCGCCAGCCGCATCCGCGGCCGGCGATATCAAAATCATGAGGAGGGGTGGGGCCGCGGTGCCCCTGACGGAGGCCGGCCAGAGCAGCTGGGTGCGGCATGACGGGGCCCCGCCCGAGCCGCCCTTCTGGGGCGTGCGGGAGCTGGCGGAGGAGGTGGGGGGGCTCTTCGAATTCCTCGACGAGTTCGCCCTGATCCGCACCCGCTGGGGCTACAGCCAGGGCAGCCAGGACGACGCGGCCTTCGCGGCGATACTGAAGGAGAAGGCCGAGCCCCAGCTGGCGGCCTGGAGGGCCCGGCTGGCCGCCGAACCCCTGGTCCAACCCCGGGCCCGCTACGGCTTCTTCCCCGTGCGGGCCGAGGGGGACGCGCTGCGGGTGTTCGATCCCGCCGAGCCCACTCGCACCATGGCCGTGCTGACTTTTCCCCGCCAGGCCGCGGGTCGCCGCCTCTGCCTCGCGGACTTCTTCCGCGCCGACGGGACCGACGTGCTGGCCCTCCAGCTCGTGACCCTGGGCCAGGCCGCGGCGGACCAGGCCAAGGCCCTCTACGAGGCCCACACCTACGCCGACTACTTCGCCTTCCACGGGCTCGCCACGGAGCTGACGGAGGCCTACGCCGAGCGGCTCCACGCCCGCATCCGCCGCGAGTTGGGCATCCAGGCCAAGGACCTCCCCGGGCGGGCCCTCTTCGCCCAGGGCTACCAGGGCTCCCGCTACTCCTTCGGCTACCCCGCCTGCCCCGACCTCGAAGGCAACGGCCCCATCCTGACCCTGCTGCACGGCGGCGAGATCGGCGTCCACCTCAGCGAATCCCACCAGATGGACCCCGAGTACAGCACCAGCGCCCTCGTGGCCTGGCATCCGCAAGCACGGTATTTCTCGGTTTGAGCTGCGGGGGTAGGAGCCCCTCCAGGCTCAACCACCACCAGCATCACCGCGGCCGGTCCGGGGTGAGGTGAGTCAGTCGAGCGGTGATGTCTGGCCCTTCCTGCACGATCCATGCTTCAGCTCGCGGCATTCGATCCTTGGTACCCGCTTCCCAGAAGTGCCGGAACACAGGGTCGAGGTCGGCAGCGGCGCGGGCAGTCAGGTGAAAGCGGTGGACCATACGGCTCGCCAGCGGAACCAGGTCTTGCCGCTGGCGGTCGGTCATACCATAGGCGTCGGCGAACACAGTGACTCTGCGAGGAATGTCGAGGTCGGTGAAGGCTGGTGCCCGATCCAGCTTATGCAGCAGTGGCGCCCACCAGTAGAGGGCGTTGGCGATGTCGTAAAGCCTGGTGGTCGGTTTGGCGAGGTCGAAATCGATGAGGGCGGCAGGCAGTCCCTCGCGGAAGACGATGTTGCCGGGGCAGTAATCGCGATGTCCCACCAACTCGGCCTCTCCATTGACAGGGTCAAGGCCCACGACATGAGCTCCGGGGAGGCCTCCCCAGACTGCGCCGGGAGGCGGCATCCAACCCGAAGCGGCGTCGTGGAAGGCTCGGATGAGCTGGGCCAATGCGATCAGAACCTCTTCGGTAGCAGTCTCGGCCGGTAGCGGTTGACGGGGAACATCGCCGGGGATAAACGACAGGATTTCCCTGCCCTGTTCGTCGATACCGAGTGGGACGGGCGCCGCTGTGAAACCCGCGCTGTGAAGATGGGCGAGGAACGCATGAATCGTGGTGGTGAACGATCGGACCGGACGCCGAACAGTGTCCCCAATGCGCACGATGCCTGCTGTGACGCCTTCGCCCACCAGTTGTTCCTCAGTGAATCCATCGCGATCGCTACCCGTTTCTGTCATGGGACCTCTCGGGTTCGGCTGCGGATCATGTCAGTACGTGGATAGGACATTCGAATGCCCCATTTTGAACCAAACCGAGGCCTACGCGGAGCGGGTCCATGCCCGCATCCGCCGGGAACTGGGCATCGCGGCCAAGGATCTGCCAGGCCGGGCCCTCTTCGCCCAGGGCTACCAGGGCTCCCGCTACTCCTTCGGCTACCCCGCCTGCCCCAACCTCGAAGGCAACGGCCCCATCCTGACCCTGCTGCACGGCGGCGAGATCGGCGTCCACCTCAGCGAATCCCACCAGATGGACCCCGAATACAGCACCAGCGCCCTGGTGGCGTTGCATCCCCAGGCGAGGTACTTCTCGGCCTGACCGGCACAGACGTTCCAGGATCCGAGTTGCATTCGGAAGGCCTCGACGTTACCGTTCTTCACCGGCCCTGCGGGGCCGTTCTCTTACGAGATCCTTGTCAGTTCCATAGCGAGTTATCCAGAAAGGTGGAGGGACGGGCCCTGTGAAACCTTGGCAACCTGCGAAAGCAAGGTGCCAATTCCTGCCATGAGCGTGCGAACGGTCATGGAGAGATGTCGAGCTGTGTCGAACTGACGCGCACGCCAAGGGGCCCCATTGTTTGGGCCCCTTGGCGTTTTTTCTACTCCTGGACTTGCATGGACAGACAAGGCCTCGGCCTTCCCAACCTTCTTCTCCAGGAGACGCCATGGGCGCCACCGCCACCTGCACCCCCCGCTTCGAGACCCTCGCCCTGCACGGGGGCCACACGCCGGACTCGGACACGAAGAGCCGCGCCGTGCCCATCTACCAGACCACCAGCTACGTGTTCGACTCCTCCGAGCACGGCGCGGCCCTCTTCAACCTGGAGACGCCGGGGAACATCTACACGCGGATCATGAACCCCACCACGGCCGTGCTGGAGCAGCGCGTGGCCCAGCTGGAGAGCGGGATCGGGGCCCTGGCCGTGGCTTCGGGCCAGGCGGCCATCACCCTCGCCCTCACCACCCTGCTGCGCAAGGGCGACCATCTGGTGGCGGGGAACAACCTCTATGGCGGCACCTACAACCTGCTGCGCCACACGCTGCCCCGCCTGGGCATCACGGCCACCTTCGCGGACAGCACGGACCCCGAGGCCTTCCGCGCGGCGATCACCACCGCCACCCGGGCCGTCTACGTGGAGGCCCTGGGCAACCCGAAGCTGGACGTGCCGGATTTCGAGGCTATCGCCGCCCTCGCCCACGAAGCCGGCGTGCCGCTGATCGTGGACAACACCCTGGCCAGCCCGTACCTGCTGAACCCCCTGCGCCACGGCGCGGACATCGTCGTCCACAGCGCCACGAAGTACCTGGGCGGCCATGGCACCAGCCTCGCCGGCGTCATCGTGGATAGCGGCACCTTCGACTGGCGCAACGGGAAGTTCCCCGAGTTCACGGAGCCCTGCGAGGCCTACCACGGGGCGGTGCTGGCGGACCTGGCCGGGCCCGCGGCCTTCATCACCAAGGCGCGCATCGAGGGCCTGCGCGACACCGGCGCCGCCCTGAGCCCCTTCAACGCCTTCCTCATCCTCCAGGGCATCGAGACACTCCCCCTGCGGCTGGAGCGCCACGGCGCCAACGCCCTGGCCCTGGCGAGGTGGCTGGAGGGCCGCCCCGAGGTGGCCTGGGTGAACTACCCGGGCCTCGCCGACGCCCCCGGCCACGCGAACGCCCGCCGGTTCTTCCGGCCCGGCGCGGGCTTCGGCGGCATCCTCACCTTCGGGGTGCGGGGCGGACTGGAGGCCGGCAAGGGTGTCATCGACCGGGTGAAGCTCTTCTCGCGGCTCGCCAACGTGGGCGATGCCAAGAGCCTCATCATCCACCCCGCCAGCACCACCCACCGGCAGCTCAGCGCCGCCGAGCGGCTGGCCACCGGGGTGGGCGATGACCTCATCCGCCTCTCCGTGGGGCTGGAACACCTGGACGATCTCATCGAGGATCTGGAGCAGGCCCTCGGAGGACGCCCGTGACCACCGCCACCGCCCTGCCCCCCATCACCCTGGAGAACGGACAGTGCCTGTCCATGGACATCGCCTGGCGGCGCATCGGCCACGGGCCGACGAAAGTGCTGCTCGTCCATGCCCTCACGGGCGGCGTGTTCCCCGACGGCCCCAAGGGCTGGTGGGGGCCCCTCTTCGCGCCGGACGCCCCCCTGGCCGCGGACCGCGCCACCGTGTGGGCCCCCAACCTGCCGGGCTCCTGCTATGGCTCCACCGGACCGCGGAAGGGCGAGCCCTTCCCGGACCTCACGCCGCGCGATATGACCGGGGCCCTGGCGGCCTGGATCGAGGCGGAGGACCTCCGCTTCGACGCCGCCCTCGGCGGCAGCCTGGGCGGCATGGTGATCCTGGAGCTGGCCCTGCGCCTGCCGGACCGG
>JAJYBX010000176.1 GCA_021778785.1 Acidobacteriota bacterium | reverse complement strand
GGGCTTCCCCCAGCTGACGGCCTTCCGGCTCTTCGAGCCCTCGGACGGGTACCCGCTGAAGTTCCTCCAGGCGGTGGAGCAGCCCGAGATCTCCTTCGTCTGCATGGACCCCGTGGGCCTCAAGCCGGACTACGCCGTGCCCCTCAGCGACACCGAGGCGGAGGAACTGGCCCTGGAAGCCCCCGCGGACGCCCTGATCCTGACCCTGGTGGTGATCCCGGAGGACCCCCGGCGCATGACCACCAACCTGGCCGGCCCCCTGGTGGTGAACACCCGCACCCGCATCGGCATGCAGGTGGCCCTCCCCGCCGACCGCTTCCCCCTGAAGTTCCCGGTCTTTCCCCAGGCCTGATCGGGCCCCTGCTACCCTCGGGCCATGCTCGTCATCACGCGGAAGCCGGAACAGTCCCTCATCATCGGCGGCGAGGTCGAGGTGATCGTCCTCGGCATCACCAAGGATGGCGTCCGCCTGGGCATCAAGGCCCCCCGGGAGGTCCAGGTCCACCGCCGGGAGGTCTTCGAGGCCATCGCCGCCGAGAACCGGGCCGCCGCCGCCGCCAAGGTGCCCGTCCAGGACGCCGCCGCCCTGCTCCGGGCCCGCCTTGCCCCCGGAACAGAACCGCCCCCTCAAGCCGAGCCCCCCAAGGGCCGATAGGAATCCCACGAGGGCCCGATGGAGATCTCCGCCGCCAGCAGTGCCACCCAGACCCAGAGCCAGGCCTCCATGCTCATGCTCCGGAAGACCCTGGACCTCAACAGCCAGCAGGGCGCCGCCCTCGTGGCCATGATCGACCAGACCTCCGCCCCCTCCGCGCCGGGCGTGGGGCAGAACATCAACCTGCAGGCCTAGCCGCTACTTCAGGTACGGCGCCAGGTACCGCCCCGTCACGCTGGTCTTCCGGGCGGCCACCTGCTCGGGGGTGCCGGTGGCGAGGATGCGGCCGCCCTCGGCCCCGCCCTCGGGGCCCAGGTCCAGGATCCAGTCGGCGGTCTTGATCACGTCGAGGTTGTGCTCGATGACGATCAGGGTGTTGCCCGTCTCCACGAGCCGGTTGACGACCTCCAGCAGCTTCTGGATGTCCTTCAGGTGCAGGCCGGTGGTGGGTTCGTCCAGGATGTAGACGGTGCGGCCGGTGGCGCGCTTGCTCAGTTCCTTGGCCAGCTTCACCCGCTGGGCCTCGCCGCCGGAGAGTGTGGTGGCGCTCTGGCCCAGGCGGATGTAGCCCAGGCCGACGTCCACGAGGGTCTGCAGCTTGTTGGCCAGCACGGGGATGGGCGCGAAGAGCGTCAGCGCCTCCTCCACGGTCATGCTCAGCACATCGGAGATGCTCTTCCCCTTGTAGTGGATCTCCAGGGTCTCGCGGTTGTAGCGCTTGCCCTTGCACTGCTCGCAGGTGACGTAGACATCCGGGAGGAAGTGCATCTCGATCTTGAGGACGCCGTCGCCCTCGCACTTCTCGCAGCGCCCGCCCTTCACGTTGAAGCTGTAGCGGCCGGGGGCATAGCCGCGGGCCTTGCTCTCCGGCAGCTGGGCGAAGAGCTCCCGCAGGGGGGTGAAGAGCCCGGTGTAGGTGGCGGGGTTGCTCCGCGGGGTGCGGCCGATGGGGGCCTGGTCGATGTCGATGACCTTGTCCACGTGCTCCAGGCCCTTGATGGCCTTGTGCTTCCCCACGATGTGCACGCCCTGGTGCAGCTGGTTGGCCAGGGCCTTGTAGAGGATCTCGTTCACGAGGGTGCTCTTGCCGGAGCCCGAAACGCCCGTGACGCAGGTGAACAGGCCGATGGGGAACTCCGCATCCACCTTCTTCAGGTTGTTCTCCTCGGCGCCGCGCACCTCCAGGTGGCCCCGCTTGGCCTTGCGCCGGGTGCGGGGCACGGGGATGGCGTCCCGGCCCGAGAGGAAGTCGCCCGTGACGGAGCCCGGCGTGCGGCCGATCTCCTCCGGCGTCCCCTGGGCCACCACGTAGCCGCCGTGCTCGCCGGCCCCGGGGCCCATGTCCACCACGTGGTCCGCGGCCAGGATGGTCTCCAGGTCGTGCTCCACCACGAGCACCGTGTTGCCCAGATCCCGCATCTCCTTCAACGTGCGGATGAGCTGCAGGTTGTCCCGCTGGTGGAGGCCGATGCTGGGCTCATCCAGCACGTAGAGCACGCCCTGGAGCTTGCTCCCGATCTGGGTGGCCAGGCGGATGCGCTGGCCCTCGCCGCCCGACAGCGTGGCCGCGCTGCGGTCCAGGGTGAGGTAGCCCAGGCCCACGTCGTCCAGGAAGCCCAGGCGCTCGCGGATCTCCTTCAGCACCTTCTCGGCGATGACCGCATCCTTGCCCTCGAGGGCCAGGTCCCCGAACCACTTCCGGGCGTCGCGCACGCTCTGGGCGGCCACCTGGGCGATGTGCAGGCCACCGACGTAGACCGCCAGCACCTCGGGCTTGAGCCGCTGGCCGGCGCAGGCCTCGCAGGGGATCACCCGCATGGACTCCTCCAGCTCGGCCTGGATCTCCTCGCTGGTGGTCTCGTGGTAGCGCCGCTCGAGGTTCCCGATGATCCCCTCGAAGTGGTGCGTGAAATCGTAGCGGCTGCGCTTGCTCTCGTAGGTGAAGCGCATCTCCTTCTCGGTGCCGTGCAGGAGCAGGCGCCGGATGTCGGAGGGGAGCTTCTTCCAGGGCATGTCCAGGCTGAACTTCAGCTTGCGGGACAGCTGCTCCATCATCTGGGACCGCCAGCCGTCCTCGCTGACGCTCTTCCAGCCGCTGGCCTGGATGGCGCCCTCGTTGATGCTCAGCTCCGGATTGGGGACGATGAGTTCCTCCGCGAACTGCCGCTTGAAGCCCAGGCCATCGCAGGTGGGGCAGGCGCCGTAGGGGCTGTTGAAGGAGAAGGAGCGCGGCTCCAGCTCCGGCAGGCCCTGGCCGAAGCGGCCGCACTTGGGGTTGTTGCAGGCCAGCTTGCTGGAGAAGAGCTGCTCCTGCCCATCGAAATCCACCAGGGCGCTCCCCTCGGCCAGGTTGCAGGCGATCTCCAGGCTGTCCGCCAGGCGGGACTGGATGGCCGGGCTCACCTTCAGGCGGTCGATGACCACCTCGAGGGTGTGCTTCTTCTGCTTGTCCAGGTCGGGGATGCCCTCGGTGAGGTCCAGCATCTGGCCGTTCACGCGGGCCCGGATGTAGCCCCGCTTCATGAGGTCCTGGAGCAGCTTCTTGTACTCGCCCTTGCGGCCCCGGACGACCGGCGCCAGGATCTGCAGCTTCGCCCCCTCGGGCTGGGCCAGGATCTGGTCGGCCATCTCCTGGATGGTCTGGCTGGCGATGGGGAGGCCGCAGGCCACGCAGGTGGGCTTCCCCGTGCGGGCGAAGAGCAGGCGCAGGTAGTCGTAGATCTCCGTAACCGTGGCCACGGTGGAGCGGGGGTTCTTGCTGGTGGTCTTCTGCTCGATGGAGATGGCGGGGGACAGCCCCTCGATGCTGTCCACGTCCGGCTTCTCCATCTGATCGAGGAACTGGCGGGCGTAGGCGCTGAGGCTCTCCACGTAGCGCCGCTGGCCCTCGGCGTAGAGCGTGTCGAAGGCCAGGCTGGACTTGCCGGAACCGGAGAGCCCCGTGATCACCACCAGCTGGTTCCGCGGCAGGCTGAGGTCCAGGTTCTTCAGGTTGTGCTCGCGGGCACCTTTGATGTGGATGTGTTCCATGGGCCCATCAGCATACGCCAATTTTTCGCCTCCCGGAAAAGTGTCTAGAATGCAGACATGCATCCGGCCGAACTGGCGATCCTGCTGCACCGGGCCCTGGAGGTCCGCCTGGCGCGCCTGCAGGAGCTGCTGGCCGCCCCGGACTGGGCGGAGCAGGACGAACCCCTGCACCAGGTGCGGGTGGCCGCCCGGCGCCTGGGGGCCGTCCTGGACCTGGTGGATCCCGAAGCCTACCCCGCCCACAAGGGCCACCGCCGGGCCCTCAAGGACCTGGTGGACGTCCTGGGCCTGACCCGTGAGCTGGATGTCCATGCCCTCCACCTGCGGGAGCGGCATGCCGGGTCCCGGACGCCCTGCCAGACCGCCGTGGTCGAGCACCTGCAGGAGCGGGTGGACCGCGAGCGGGCCAAGGCGAGAAAGGCCATGCGCCGGGAGCTCGACCACCTCCGGTTGCCGGACCTCGGCCGCCTCCTGGACGTGCCCAGCCTGCCGTCGCCCTTCCAGCCCACCAGCCTGCAGGAGGCCGCCTGGACGGCCCTGGAGGCCCGGGCCGCGGCGGCCCTCGATCCCATTCCCGCCCTGGTGGAGCGCGAGGACCCCGCGGCCCTCCACAAGGGCCGGGTGCGCCTGAAGAAGCTCCGCTACGCGCTGGAAGCCCTGGAGGGGGCCTTCCCGGTTCCACCGGAGGCGCTGCTGGACCGGCTGAAGGGCCTCCAGTCCGCCCTGGGCGAGCATCACGACCTGGCGGCCCTCGAGGGCCTGCTCTGGGCCGAGGAGGCCCGCCTGCGCAGCCACGACCGGGTGGTGCTCTGCGGCGGCATCCTCGAGGTGCTGGGCGATGTGGCCGAGGCCCGCCGCGCCGCCTTCGTGGGCTTCACAGATCGGGTGCGGGGCCTGGACGCGGCGTCCTTCGCGCAGGTGGTCCGCCCCGCCCTGGGCCTGCCCGCCGGCGAGGCCCCGGCCTGGCGTCCGCAGGGCGCCCCGCGATGAGGTTCCACCCCCTGGAGTGGCTGCTCAGCCTGCACGCCAAGCTCTTCATCCTGCTGGGACTCGTCACCAGCATCCTCACCGTGGCCGTGGCCTATTCCATCATCCGGAACAGCCGGCGGGAGATCGAGTTCTACTCCCGGAACCTCACCATCGATACGGCCAGGACGGTGGAGACCGACATCCTGGAGCGGGATCCCACCTTCAAGGATCCGGACAAGCTGAACCAGCTCCTGGCCAGCATCGCGGGGGGGACCGACCGGACCATCTTCCAGATCGACGTGTTCCGCCGGGTGGGCAGGAACGAGGTCCAGCTCCTCCGGTCCTCCCGCAACGAGGATGACGTGGATGTCGGGCCCGAGATCGCCAGCTACCTTTCGCTCACCGGCCCCCAGGCCGAACTGGTGGACCTGACCACGGGCAGCAAGGCCTGGAAGGTGTACCTCCCCATCCGCAACCCCCGGCCCGGCCACCCGCCCCTGGGGCTCATCCGGGCCTATTGCGACCTGGAGCGCTGGGAGGTGGTCTGGAAGCAGAATTTCAAGACGACCCTC
>JAJYBX010000175.1 GCA_021778785.1 Acidobacteriota bacterium | reverse complement strand
CCCCTGGCCCGGGGAGCGGGATGTGCTGGTGGATGGCGGCGTCTTCGCCAACAATCCCGCCCTGTGCGCCTACGCGGAGGGCTGTCAGCGGCTTCGCGAGATGGGCAGGCCCGGCGGAGGGATCCTGCTGGTCTCCCTGGGCACCGGTTCCTACACCCGCCCCTACCGGTACGAGGAGGCGCGGACCTGGGGCGTGGCGGGCTGGGCGCGGCCCATCCTCGATGTCATCTTCGACGGGGTGGGCGACACCGTGGATTACCAGCTCCGCCAGATCCTGCCCTCCGAGGCTGACGGATCCCGTGGCTACCACCGGTTCCAGACCACCCTGGCCCCGGACCTGAGCGAGATGGACGATGCCTCACCCGGGCACCTGGAGGGGCTCCACCGCATGGCCGAGCGGATCCTCACGGACCAGGCGCGGGAGATCGAGGCCCTGGCCCGGCACCTGAGCGAGGCGCCGGGGGACTGAGGCCGTCAGTGGGTCTTTTCGGTCCGGACCACCAGCACGTCGCAGGGGGCGAGGCGCACCACCCGGGCGGCGGTGCTGCCGAAGAGGAGCCGCTCCAGGGTGGAGTGGCCCACCTGGGCCACCACCAGCAGGGTGTCGGGATCCGCCTCCGACACCAGCTCCTCCGCCGGGCCGCCCCACTTCACGAGGGCCAGCGCATCGGGGAAGGGCTTCAGCCAGGTCTGGAGCTGATCGCGGGCATGGTCCTCCATGCTCTTGAGCCAGGCGGGATCGGGAAGGGCGATCTGGGCCTCCGGGAGCATGGGCGCCGGGGGCTGGAGGACATGCATGGCGACCAGGGGCACGCCCAGGCGGACGGACCAGGCGCCGCCCCGCTCCAGGGCCTGGTGGGAGGCCCCCGAGAAATCCACACCCACCAGCACGCGCTTGATCATGGCGACCTCCTGAAGGGACATCCCAAGATAAGTCCTGTTTCCTCAGCAAGCTTTGAAAAAGTTGAATGAATCTTGAAATACGAGTTTCAACACGTATAATGATCCCAGGAGGACGTCATGATCACCCTGCGGCGGTCCGGAGACCGGGGGCATTTCGATTTCGGATGGCTGGATACGCGCCACACCTTCTCCTTCGGGGACTACCTGGACCCGGATCACATGGGCTTCCGCAGCCTGCGCGTGATCAACGAGGACCGGGTCCAGCCCGCCAAGGGGTTCGGCACCCACGGCCACCGCGACATGGAGATCCTCACCTGGGTGCTCTCCGGGGCCCTGGAGCACCGCGACAGCCTGGGCACCCACGGCGTCATCCGCCCCGGCGAGGCGCAGGTCATGAGCGCGGGCACGGGCATCCGCCACAGCGAGTTCAATGCCTCGGGGACTGAGCCCGTGCACTTCCTCCAGATCTGGATCCTGCCCGAGCGCCCGGGGCTGACGCCCCGCTACGACCAGGTGGCCTTCCCCGATGGCGACCTGCGGAACCGGCTGCGGCTCATCGCCACCCCCGATGGGGCCGAGGGTTCGGTGAAGGTGTTCCAGGACGTGCGCATCTCCGTGGCGCGGCTGGACCCGGGCCGCGAGGTTCCCCTCGCCCTGGCACCGGGGCGCTCCGGGTACCTCCAGGTGGCCACCGGTTCGGTGGTCCTGGACGGCACGACGCTTCACGCCGGCGACGGTGCGCGCATCGAAGGAGAGGCGGTCCTCGCCCTCGCCGCCGCCGCTCCTTCGGAAGTCCTCTTCTTCGATCTCGCCTGAGGTGCCCATGGCCACCAAGCCCGTCCGTTCCCTCGTGCCCGGCCTGCCTACGCAGGACGGCAACCGCGTCCCCCTCACGCGCCTGGTGCCGGGGCAGGGCCAGCAGGGCGGGGAGGCCTTCCGCGCCATGGACCCCTTCCTGCTCATGGACCACTTCGGGCCCATGGTGCTGCCGCCGGGGACGGACGCGGGCTTCCCGCCCCATCCCCATCGCGGGTTCCAGACGCTCACCTACCTGATCCAGGGCGCCTTCCGCCACCGGGACAGCACCGGGGGCTCGGGCCTGCTCCAGCCTGGTGGCGCCCAGCTCATGAACGCCGGGGCGGGCATCGTCCACGAGGAGATGCCGGTGCCGGAACACCTCGAGACGGGCGGTCCCATCGAGGGGGTCCAGCTCTGGATCAACCTGCCGAAGGCCGCCAAGGGGTCCGCCCCGGGCTACACGGACCTCCAGCCCGGATCCATGCCCTGGCAGGCCCTTCCGGGGGGCCGCCTCCGCGTGCTGGCGGGCACCTGGGCGGGTACCACCGGCCCGGCGATCACCCCGGCCCGCATCGCCTACGCCCACCTGGAGCTGGAACCCGGGGCCCGGTTCCAGCAGGCCCTTCCCGAAGGCTGGCTGGCCGCCGTGGTGCCCCTCCATGGCTCGGTCCGCATCGAGGGGACGGAGGTCCCGGCCGACACCGTGGCCCTGCTGGGCGATGGGGGCACCCTGGCCCTGGAGGCGGCCGGCCACGTCAGCCTCATGCTGCTGGCCGGGGAACCCCTGGGGGAGCCCATCGCCCACTACGGGCCCTTCGTGATGAACACCCGGGAGGAGATCGAGCAGGCCATGCAGGATTACCAGAGCGGACGGATGGGGAGGCTGGACTGACGGTCCCGCCCGACTCAAGATATCGGCGGGGTGGCCGATGGGCCTGGAAACCCGAGGTATTCCCTTGTCCTTCCTCCGCAACCGCCCAAGTGCAGGCTCCGACCCGGAGCCCGGCAAGGCCGGGGAGGCCCTTCCGGCCGAGCTGACCTCGGATCTCCAGGGGATCGGCCTGGTCCTGAACCGGGCGGCCGTCGGTGCGGCCCGGACCTCGCTGCGCCTCCAGACGCTGGCGGGGGCCACCCAGCGGATCCTGGCCAGCTCCAGCGAGATCCAGGGGGCCCTGGCGGGTCTCGATGGGACCATCCAGGGGTCTGCGCGGGCCGCCGAGGGCGGCGCAGACAGCTCCCGCCGCATGGCCAGCCTCAGCCAGGAGGGGCTGCAGGCCAGCGAGCAGTCCATCGCGACCGTGCATGAGCTCCGCCGCCAGACGGGGCTCACGGACGAGAAGCTGCAGGCCCTCATGGAGAAGATCCTCCAGGTGACCGAAGTGTCCAAGGTCATCGAGGAGATCGCGAACCGGACCGGCCTGCTCAGCCTCAACGCGGCCATCGAGGCGGCCCATGCCGGCGCGGCGGGACGGGGTTTCGCCGTGGTGGCCGACGAGGTCCGCAAGCTCGCCGACCGCACCTCCCAGCAGACCCAGGAGATCGGCGCGCTGCTGGCCGCCATCCAGGGGGACCTGCAGCCGGCCCGGGAGGCCATGGACCGGAGCCTCGATCTTGCGGCCCGCACCAGCGACCAGGTGGAGGCCGTCGGCCAGCGCCTCTCGGGGCTGGCGGAGCTGGCGGGCGAGGCCGCAGGGCATGTGGATCTCATCGCCCAGTCCTCCCTGGAGCAGGCCGATGCCGCCCGGACGCTCCTGGACGCCTCCCGCAGCCTGGTGGATTCCACCGGCCACCTGAAGGGCGAGACGGAGGCCCTGGCCCAGGACACCTTCCACCTCACCACCCAGACGGAGGCCGGCTACCGGCATCTGGCGCCCTACGACATCGGCTCCGTCTTCCACCGGTCCCTGGCCCTGGGCCGTGAGCTGGCCCGCCGTTCCGCGGAGGTGCTGGAGGCGCCGGTGAAGGCGGGGGGGCTCCGGCTGGAGGAGGTGCTGGACCTCCGCTACACCGAGATCCGGGGCGCTGCCATCCGGGGCCTTTCGTCCCGCTTCAATGTGGACCGGGTGCCGCCCGAAGGGTTCACGCCCCCGAAATTCCACACCGCCTACGACATGCAGGTGGATCCCCCCCTCCAGGCGATCTTCGACGAGATCCTGGGCCGGGAACCCCATCTCATCTTCGCCCTCATCATCGACCTCAACAGCTACGCGCCCACCCACAACACGCGCTTCGCCCAGGACTGGACCGGGATTCCCGAGAAGGATCTGGTCGGCAACCGGGTGAAGCGGTTCTTCACGGACAACCGGGTCCTGGTGCGGGGCGGGCGGCACGGCATCGGCGAAGCCGGGGAGGCCCTGCCGGAACGCGCCACCCGGGATGCCTTCCGCAGGGCGGGCGCGAAGCTCGTGGAACCCGAGGGGGGGTGCCGGGACTTCCTGGTGCAGACCTATGCCCGGGACACCGGGGCCCTGGTGACGGTGCTGACGGTGCCGATCTACGTGATGGGCCAGCGCTACGGCGCCAGCCTCCTGGGCTGGACCGAGGACTGATCAGACCGGTTTCGCCGCCAGCTTCCGGATGAGCGCGAAGCGCCCCAGGGCCACCTTCGGAAGGGCCCGGGCCAGGGCCTCGCGGCTGCAGGCCAGGGCCTCGCACCAGGCGTCCACGGGGATCTCGCCGCCTTCGGCATGTTCTGCGGTCCAGCCGTCCCACAGGGCGCCCAGGGCCGCCGCATCCGGCTCCTGCCGATCCCGCCAGCTGCGCTCCTGGGGCCGCCGCGGCGCGTGGAAGGTGGTGCCCTGCAGCTTGAGGGGCAGGAAGGCCTGGGGCCGGTCGTAGTCGTCGTGGGAGTAGTGGTAGCCGGCCCCCATGCCGGCCTTCCGCGAGGTGGCCGTGTGGGCGTCCCGGATGGCTTCGGGGATGGGCGCGTCGTCGGCGGCCAGGGCGGCGTCGATGGCGAGGACGGTGGCGTTGCTCTTGGCGGCGTTGGCCACGTAGATCACGGCCTGGGCCAGGGGGATGCGGGCCTCGGGCCAGCCGATCTGCTCCACGGCGCGGCTGGCGGCCTCGGCCAGGAGGAAGGCCTGGGGATCGGCGTTGCCCACGTCCTCCGCGGCGCAGACCATGAGGCGGCGGGCGATGAAGCGGGGATCCTCGCCGCCCCGGATCATGCGGCTGAGGTAGTACAGGGCCGCGTCGGCGTCCGAGCCCCGCAGGCTCTTCTGGAAGGCGCTGGCCAGGTCGTAGTGGCCGTCGGCCCGGTCGAACATCATCCGGCCCCCCAGGGCGCCCTGGAGCGATTCCAGGTCCGGATCCGGCATCTCCAGCCAGGTCTCCAGTCCGGAAAGAGCGGAGCGGAGGTCGCCCCCCGCCCAATGAGAGAGCCACTCGAACACCTCGGCGGGTTCGGGTGCGCCGGGCCGCTCCTTCGCCCAGGCCCGCTTGAGCACCCGCTGGATGTGGGCGGGCTCCAGCCCCTTGAGGGCGATGAGCTGGCAGCGGCTCCGCAGCGCGGGGTTCAGGTAGAAGGCCGGGTTC
>JAJYBX010000174.1 GCA_021778785.1 Acidobacteriota bacterium | reverse complement strand
CCGAAGACCGATTTCCCCATGAAGGCGGACCTGCCCCAGCGGGAACCCAAGCGCCTGGAGCGGTGGAAGGCCGATCGTCTCTACGAGCGCATCAAGGAGCGGCGGGCGAAGGACAACCGGGGGCGCGAGATCCTCCACGACGGCCCGCCCTACGCCAACGGCGCCATCCACATGGGCCACGCCCTGAACAAGATCCTCAAGGACGTGGTGGTGAAGTCCCGGTCCATGGAGGGCTTCGAGTCGCCCTACGTGCCCGGCTGGGACTGCCACGGCCTGCCCATCGAGCACGCCGTGGAGAAGGACCTGGGCCCCAAGCGGCGGGAGCTGAGCCGGGCCGACTTCCTGCAGAAGTGCCGGGCCTACGCCCAGAAGTGGATCGACACCCAGCGCACGGCCTTCCAGCGGCTGGGCGTGCTGGGCGCCTGGGAGACCCCCTACCTCACCATGGAACCCCGCTACGAGGCCGAGGTGGTGCGCCAACTCGCCAAGCTCTTCGAGCGCGGGGCCGTCACCCGCAAGCTCAAGGTGGTGCACTGGAGCTACGGCGCCCGGACGGCCCTGGCCGAGGCCGAGGTGGAGTACGCCGACCGGACCAGCCCTGCCATCACCGTGGCCTTCCCCGTGCCCGATGCCGAGGCGAAGCGCCTGGAACTGCCCACGCCCCTCTTCGTGCCCATCTGGACCACCACGCCCTGGACCCTGCCCAGCAACAAGGCCGTGGCCATGCATCCCGACCTGGAGTACGCCGTGGTCCGGGCGGACGGGAAGCACTACATCGTGGCCGTGACCCTTCGCGAGGACTTCGCGAAGAAGCTGGGCCATGCGCTGCATACCGTCGAGATCCGCAAGGGCAGGGAGTTCCAGACCCTCGTGGCGCGGCACCCCTGGATCGATCGCGAAAGCCCCGTGCTGCTGGGCGACCACGTCACCGCCGACACGGGCACGGGCCTGGTCCACACCGCGCCGGACCACGGCGTGGACGACTTCAACCTGGCCCACCACCTCGGGCTGTTCCAGCTCGTGGGCCCCGACGGCAAGTTCCTCCCGGCCGTGGCGGATCCCGAGCTGGAGGGGAAGAACATCTTCGAGTGCAATCCGCTGGTGGTGGAGCGCCTGCGCCGCGAGGGGCGGCTCCTCCACGAGGAGAGCCTGACCCACAGCTATCCCCACTGCTGGCGCACCAAGACGCCCATCCTGTTCCGGGCCACGGAGCAGTGGTTCATCACCATGGACTCCGAGCTCAATGGCCGGGGCCGCAGCCTGCGCGAGCTGGGCCTCGAGGGCGTGGAGGCTACCCAGTGGGTGCCGGCCCAGGGGCAGAACCGCATCTACGCCATGATCGACGGCCGGCCCGACTGGTGCATCAGCCGCCAGCGCGCCTGGGGCACGCCCATCACCGTGCTCCGCTGCGAGGCCTGCGGCGAGCCGCTGGTGCACCCCTCCATCTTCGAGCAGGCCGCCACCGCCATCGAGCAGGGCGGCATCGAGGCCTGGGCCGACCTGCCCGTGGCGGGCCTGGTGCCCCCCGGGGCCCGCTGCGCCTGCGGCGCCACCGCCTTCCAGAAGGAGACGGACATCCTGGATGTGTGGATCGATTCCGGCGTCAGCGCCTCCGTGGTCTGCGCCTCCCATCCCGAGCTGAGGGCCGACGACTACGGCAGGTTCATCTACCTGGAGGGCTCGGATCAGCACCGGGGCTGGTTCCACAGCTCCCTGCTGTTCAACCTGGCCGCCAGTGGCGACAAGCCCTACAAGCAGGTGGTCACCCACGGCTTCGTGCTGGACGGCAAGGGCCAGAAGATGTCCAAGAGTCTGGGCAATGTCATCACCCCCGAGGAGATCCTCAAGACCCTGGGCGCCGACATCCTCCGCTGGTGGGCCGCCAGCTGCGACTACAGCGAGGACATGCGCATCTCCAAGGAGATCCTCGACCGCAACGCCGACGCCTACCGGAAGATCCGCAACACCCTGCGCTTCCTCCTGGGCGCCCTGGACGGTTTCGATCCCGCGAAGGACACGGTGGCGGAGCAGGATCTGGCCCCCCTGGATCGCTGGGCGCTGGCCGCCTTCGGCCGCATGGCGAAGGAGGTGCGCGAGGCCTACCGCACCTTCGAGTTCCACCGCGCCACCCAGGCCCTCCACGGCTTCTGCCAGCTGGAGCTCTCCGGCCGCTACTTCGAGATTGTCAAGGACCGCCTCTACTGTGATGCCCTGGATTCCCCCCGCCGCCGCAGTTGCCGCCACACCTGCCGCGAGTTGGCCACGGGCCTCTGCCAGCTTCTGGCCCCCGTCATGAGCTTCACCGCCGACGAGGCCTGGGAGGCCATCCCCGGCGTCGAGGGGAGCGTGCATGAGCAGGTGTTCCCTCGACTCAGCGGCTCCGCCGCTGAGTCAGGATGGGAAAAGCTGTGGGAAGTCCGCGAGGCCGTCCAGGCGGCGATGGAACCTCTGCGGGCCGCGAAGGCCGTCGGCACGAGTCTGGACGCCGCCGTGGAGATCGCGCTGGGGGCCCAGGCAGACTGGGACCTGATCGATTCGCTCGGCGAGCCGCTGGATGACCTTCTGGTGGTTTCTTCTACCGCTCGAATCGCAGATTCGAGCGCTTCCGCGGCTCCCATCGTCAACGTGACGGCCCATGCCGGCCCCAAGTGCCCCCGCTGCTGGAACCACAAGGGCGGCCACGGGAAGGGCGAGGATGGGGATCTCTGCGCCCGCTGCGCCTCCGTGGTGGGGGCCTGATGCGCCGACTGCTCTGGCTGTTCCTGCCGGCGGGGGTGCTCGCCCTC
Organism: Acidobacteriota bacterium; assembly: GCA_021778785.1. Taxonomy (GTDB): domain Bacteria; phylum Acidobacteriota; class Holophagae; order Holophagales; family Holophagaceae; genus Geothrix. Next base: position 2,484 of record JAJYBX010000174.1, on the reverse strand, counting down.
GATCTCGGTTCCAAGGCCTGGGTCCTCTCCTTCCTGCGGGAAGGGGAGACCCACCGCGTCATCGACGGCTTCTTCAACCTGAGCGTGGGGTTCAACCGCGGGGCCATCTTCGGCAGCCTCACCTGGCTGCCCGAGGGCATCCGGTTCGGCCTCTTCACCCTGGCGGGCCTGGCGGCCCTGGTCTATTTCGGCCGGATCTTCCTGGCCCGGGACACCCACCCCTTCGACCGCGTGGCCCTGGGGATGATCCTGGGCGGGGCCCTGGGGAATGGCCTGGACCGGCTGTTCCGGGGCCACGTGGTGGACTTCCTGGATTTCGTCTTCGGCACCTGGCACTACTGGACCTTCAACGTGGCCGACAGCTTCATCCTCGTGGGCGCCGTGCTCTACGGCATCGGCCTGCTCCGCCACCCCAGCCCCTCCGGGGCCGAGGCCGCGCCGAAGCCCTAACCCCGCAGACCCCGGTGGATCCGGCCCACGAGCCCCGGTCCCTCGAAGATGAGGGCGCTGTAGATCTGGGCCAGGGCGGCGCCGTCGTCCAGTGCGCCCTGCACGTCCCCGGCGCTGCCCAGGCCGCCGCAGGCCACCAGGGGCAGGCGGCCGCGCAGGGCCGCGAGGATCCGCCGCCGAACCTCGCGGGCCTTGGCCTGCAGGGGTACGCCGCTGAGGCCGCCCGCGCCCTTCGATTCGACCTGGGCGCGCAGGGGTTCGGGCACCACGCCACGGTCCAGGGTGGTGTTGGTGGCGATGAGACCGGAGATGCCCGAGGCCACGGCCACCTCCACGACGGCGTCCAGGTCCTCGGGGGCCAGGTCCGGCGCCAGCTTCAGCAGCAGGGGCTGGCGCTCCAGGCCCATCTCCTTCCGCAGGTCGAGCATGCCGGCTAGCAGGGGTCTGAGGGCCTCGGGGGCCTGCAGGTTGCGCAGGCCCGGCGTGTTCGGACTGCTGACGTTGAGGGCCACGTAGTCCACGTGGGGCGCGATGAGGCGGTAGGCGTCCCGGTAGTCGTCCAGGGCCTGCGCTTCCGGCGTCTCCTTGTTCTTGCCCAGGTTGCCGCCCACGATGAGGCCATCCGGACGGTCCCGCAGCCGCGCGGCCACCACCTCCGCCCCTTCGCTGTTGAAGCCCATTCGGTTGAGGATCAGGCCCGCGTGGGGAAAGCGGAAGAGCCGGGGCTTCGGGTTCCCGGGCTGGGGCCGGGGCGTCACCGTGCCGATCTCCACATGGCCGAACCCCAGCGCCTGCCACAGGGGCAGCAGCGTCGCGCCCTTGTCCAGGCCCGCCGCCAGCCCCAGGGGCGAGGGGAAGTCGAGTCCGAACACAGTCCGGCGCAGCCCTTCCGGCAACTCCGGGGCACGCAGGGTGGGCCAGGCACTGGCCCGGGCACCCGCCCAGAAGGCCAGGTCGTGGGCGGTCTCCGGATCCAGGCGGAAGAGCAGGGGACGCGCGAGGCCGTACAGGTCCATCAGCGGACCACGACCGTGGCCGCGACCCGGACTTCCGGGAAGTCCTCGCGACGGGCCTCCACATGGAAGGTGCCGTAGCGGGCCGGGGCCGTGTACACACCGGTGGGCGTGATGGCGCCGCCGTCCGGTTCGATCACGGTCCACGCCACCGGCTGGCGCAGGGGCCGCACGCCCTCGGGGTAGTTGATCTCCGCCTGGAAGGCCTGAGAGGCGCCGGGAATCAGGGCGACGGCCGTGGGCCGCAGGACCAGGAAGGGTTTGAAGGGCTCAGGGGCGGCGGCAGGCACGGAGGCTTTCGGGGCCGCGCAGGCGAGGCCCAGCAGGAGGACGGTGAAGGGAAGCGGGGATCTGGACATGGACACCTTCCTAGACGCCGGCCATCTCGGTCACGCGGTCCATCACCAGGGGCGACTCGGTCCTGGCCTGGACCTCCTCCTTCGTGACGCCCGGCGCCACTTCCACGAGGCGCAGGCCCTCGCGGCCGGGCACCACGTCGATGACGGCCAGTTCGGTGATGATGCGGTGGACGCAGCGCTGGCCCGTGAGGGGCAGGCTGCACCTGCGGAGGATCTTGGGCTCGCCGTCCTTGTTGGTGTGTTCCATCACCACCACCACGCGCTTGGCGGCGGCGACGAGATCCATGGCGCCACCCATGCCCTTGACCATCTTCCCGGGGATCATCCAGTTGGCGAGGTTGCCCTCCATGTCCACCTGCATGGCGCCCAGGATGCTCAGGTCGATCTTGCCCCCCCGGATCATGGCGAAGCTGTCGGCGCTGCTGAAGAAGCTGGCGCCCGGCGCGGCCGTCACCGTCTGCTTGCCCGCGTTGATGAGATCGGCGTCCACCTCCTCCGGCGTGGGGAAGGGACCGATGCCCAGCAGGCCGTTCTCGCTCTGGAGGATCACCTCCATGCCCGGCGGGATCGCGTTCGCGATGAGGGTCGGGATGCCGATGCCCAGGTTGACGTAGAACCCGTCGCGCAGTTCCTGCGCCGCGCGGCGGACGAGCTGGTCACGG
>JAJYBX010000173.1 GCA_021778785.1 Acidobacteriota bacterium | reverse complement strand
GGACTCCTCAGCCCCTCCGTCGCACCAGCAGCAGGGTGCGGTCATCCGCGAGGGGACTGCCGTGCGTGTGCCGCTCCAGCGCCTCGCACACCGCGCGGTGGAGCGTCTCCAGGTCGGCGCCTGCCTGGGCCCGCAGCACCGTCTCGAGGCCTTCGGGGCCGAACTCCCGACCCTCGGCATCCAGGGCCTCGCTGATGCCGTCCGTGTAGAGGCACAGCAGCTCCCCCGGCTGGAGCACCCGCTGGTCCCGCCCGTAGGGCTGCCCGGCGAACATGGCCAGGGGGAACCCCTGGGCGCCGAGATCCTCGCAGCCGCCGTCGGGCCGGAGGAGCAGGGCCGGATTGTGGCCGGCATTGGTGAACGCGATCAGGCCGGAGACCGGATCCAGGAGGGCGAGGAAGGCCGTGATGAAGCGGTTGGGCGTGGTCTTCCGGCTCAGGGCGAGCGAGAGCTTCAGCGCCAGCGCCCCGGGATCCGCGCAGGTCTCCGACCAGGCCTGCACGTAGGCCTGGAAGGTGGCCATGAGGAGGCCCGGGCCGAGGCCCTTGCCGGAGACATCCGCCAGGGCCAGCCAGAGACGGCCATCCGGGCCCGGCCAGTGGCCGTAGAGATCGCCCGAGACCTGCCGGCAGGCCTCGTTGGCGCCGAACAACTCGAAGCCGTCGAGGTCCGGCATGTGGTCCGGCAGGATCCGCACCTGGATCTGCCGGGCGATGGCCAGTTCCTTCTCCAGGTCCCGGTTCCTGGCGACCTCCTCGGCCAGACGCACGGCCTGGATCTTCGCGGCCGCCAGGTGCCCCAGGGAGGCCACGAACTGGAGGTCCGCCTCGGTGAAGGGCGACCGTCGGGCATCCGCATCCAGGTACACGAGCCCGACGACCTGGGCTTCGTACTCGAGGGGCACCGTCATGAGGGTGGTCACCCCGCTGCGGATGAGGGAAGGCGCCCGCCCCAGCTTCGGGTCCCGCAGGGGATCGTTCACCAGCATGGCCTCGTGCCGCTCGAGGGCGGCCTCCACCATGGTCCGCGAGAGGGCCACCTGGAAATCCCTGCCATGGCTCGAGGAGCGCGCGGCCACCTGGCAGAGCCGGCCCTCCGCGTCCTGCATGAGCACGGCCCCGCGACCGGGTTGCAGGAAGGCGAACAGCCGGTCGAGCAGGCCCCAGAGCATGAGATCCAGGGAGGCGTTCCGCAGCAGATCCAGGCTCAGCTCGTGGACGATGGCCAGGGCCTCCTGCCAGTGCGCGCTCCCGGAGGCGGCCGCCGGGCCGCTGCGGAGGTCCCGGAGCCGGTCCACCCGCACGGCGTAGGCGGATCCCGGGGAGAGGGGCGCCTCCTCGATCTGCACGGGCACCGGCCCTTCCGCCTCGAGGTGGAGGCGGACCTTGCCCAGCCGGATCTCGTCGCCGGCCCCCACGGCTTGCGGCCCCTGGATCCGCAGGCCATTCACCCGCGACCCGTTGCGGGACCCCAGATCCACGAGCACCACCGCCCCGCCGTGGCATTCGAGCGCTGCATGGCTGCGGGAGATGCTCGGATCGGGAATCACGATGTCGTTGCCGGAGCCCCGCCCGAAGGTGAGGCGAACCTCCCCCCGGACCGGCACGGGGTCCTGCCCCGGGACATGGATCCACAGCGCGGTCACGGCCTGGCCCCTCCGGGAGGAGGTCCAGAGTGTGGGTCCGCCAGCGCTCATCTTCAAGCCACGGCTGGTTCAAAAGCGGCACGCGAGGTGGCCAGGACGTAGAATGGCTCCTGTCCCTCCGCACCCCTTCTCCGTGTCGCCGCCATGTCGCTTCCCGCGCAGACCCGCCTCGGCCCCTATCGCATCCTCGCTCCCCTCGGGGCGGGCGGGATGGGCGAGGTGTACCGGGCCCGGGACGCCAAGCTCGACCGGGAGGTGGCCATCAAGGTCCTCCCGGAGGCCTTCGTCCGGGATCCCGACCGCCTGCAACGCTTCGAGCGCGAAGCCCGGATGCTCAGCGCCCTGGACCACCCCAACATCCTGGCCATCCACGACCTCGGCAACGACGGCGGCACCCCGTTCCTCGTGATGGAGCTGCTGGAGGGGGAGACCCTGCGGCAGAAGCTCCAGGGCCAGCCCCTGCCGGGCCGCAAGGTCGCGGAGATCGCCCTGCAGGTGGCGACGGGCCTTTCGGCCGCCCACGAGCGGGGGATCCTCCACCGGGACCTCAAGCCCGGGAACCTGTTCCTCTGCCGGGACGGCCGGGTGAAGATCCTCGATTTCGGCCTGGCGAAGGCGGCCGGCCCCCTGGGCCCGGAGAGCGGGACCCGCACCGGGCTCACCGAGGCCGACCAGACGGTGGGCACCCCGGGCTACATGAGCCCGGAACAGGTGCGCGGGGAGGCCCTCGACGCCCGCAGCGACCTCTTCAGCCTGGGCGTGGTGATGTGGGAGATGCTCTCCGGCCGGAACCCCTTCCAGCGGGGCAGCACCATCGAGACCCTCCACGCGACCCTGAAGGACGAGCCCCCGGACCTGGACCCCGGCCTCAAGGTCCCCCCTGCCCTGGCGCAGATGCTCGACACCTGCCTGGCCAAGGATCCCGCCGCCCGCTTCCACAGCGCCCACGACCTCGCCTTCGCCCTCCGGACCCTGGACCCGAGCCTGCATCCCTCCGGCACCGGGCCCTTCCCCGAGGTCCGGCGGCCCTGGCCTGGGCGGAAGGCCCTCCCCCTGGCCGCAGCCGCCCTGACGGCCGGTGTGCTCGCCGTGGCGGCCGCGGTCTGGCGGCCCTGGCAGGCCGCGTCGCCGCCCTACGACCCCCGCTGCGTGGCCCTCCTCCCCTTCGAGAACCGCACCGGGGATCCTTCCCTGGATCCCCTGGGGCAGCAGGTGATCGACCTCCTGCGCCAGGATCTCCAGCCCGTGGAGGACCTCCGGGTGGCGGCGGACCTGCCGGCCACGGGGCCCAGCGCGCCCCGACGCGTGGCGGAGGCCACCCGGGCGCGGTTCGTGGCAGGAGGTTCCTACTACCTGAACGGCACCGACCTGGCGTTCCTCGCCCGGTTGGAGGATCCCTGGACGGGGCAGGTGGTCTACCAGCTGGGTCCCTGGCAGGCGGCCCGGCAGGATCCCTCCTCCGCCCTGGGCGACCTGAGGCAGCGGCTGGGCGGCGCCATTGCCTGGACCTACGAGAAGGCCATCCGGTACACCCCCGGCGCCGTGCGCCCCCCGCGCCTCGAGGCCCTGCAGGTCTACCAGAAGGTGATGAACGAATTCGCGGCCACCCCCACGAAGGACCTCATCCCGCGCTTTGAACAGGCCGTGGCCCTCGATCCCGACTTCTTCCCCCTGCGGATGGACACCTTCGACGCCTGGATCAGCCTGAGCGAGAGGCGGATGGACAAGGCCGCCGAACAGGTGGCGGCCATGGAGGCGAGGGATGCCCGGACGCCGGTGGAGCGGACCCTCGCCCGGATGGCGCGGGCCCAGCTGGAAGGCTGGCGGGAGGAGATGGTGAAGGCCTGCACCAACCTGAAGGACCTGATGCCCGGCATCTCCTGGGTCCAGCTCCGCCTCGCCCAGATCCACACGTCCCTGAACCACCCGGGGCGGGCCATCCCGCTCCTCGAGCGGGTGCCGGATGACTGGGTCGGGAAGGATGCCGCCCTCGCGCCCCAGCCGGCCCAGACCCTGTGCTGGGCCTACCATCTCCAGGGCGAGTACGCGAGCGAACTCGGGGCCGCCCGGGCCGCCCAGGTCCGGTTTGCGGGAGAGACCTCCTTCATGAGACTGGAAGCGGAGGCCCTGGTGGGCCTTGGACGTGTGGACGAGGCCGAGCGGGTGATCGAATCCCTGGGGACCACGACCCCCGGTCGCGGGGGGGCGGACGGTCCCGGCATCGCCCAGCTGTGGACCATGCTCGAACTGCGGGTCCACGGGTATCCGGAACGGGCCCGGCGGTTCGCGGAACAGCGCCGGACCGCCCTCCTTGGGGCTCCCCCCGCCACGCGGAAGGCCAACCGCACGAGGTTGGCCCAGGCCCTCCTCTGCCTGGATCGTACGGAGGAGGCCCTCGCCGTCTTCAGGGAGCTCTCGGCCGAGACGCCGGATGAGGTCATGTACAGGGGACAGGTCGGCGCGGCCCTGGCCCGCCTGGGCCGCGCCGGGGAGGCCCAGCGGATCGAGGCCGAACTTGCAGCCCTCACCCGACCCTACCTGCGGGGGGACCCCGCCTTCTGGCGGGCCTGCATCGCCGCCCAGCTGGGGGAGAAGGACCGGGCCGTGGACCTGCTGCGGCAGGCCTTCGCCCAGGGCCGGGTCCGGGACTGGTTCGGCAACACCCATCGGGAGATCTTCCTGGAACCCCTCCGCGGCTATCCGCCCTACGAGCAGCTCATGAAGCCCCGCGACTGAAAGATCAACCGGCGCAGCGGATAATGGCGGTTTGTCCCGGAGGTCCCATGCGCTTCGTGTTCGAACAGCTCCGACTCGGCGGGGATCGCAACTTCGGTTACCTGCTGGGGGACCGGGAGGCGGGCGAGGGGCTGCTGGTGGACCCCTCCTTCGATCCGGCGGCGGCCGTGGCCCGGGCGCGGGCGCAGGGGCTGCGGATCAGGGCCATCCTCAACACCCACGGCCACGCAGACCACGCCAACGGGAACGCCGGGGCCCAGGCCCTCACGGACGCTCCGGTACTGGGCGGCCCGGGGCACCCCGGTCCCCTGGATCGCGTGCTGCAGGATGGCGACCGCGTGCCCTTCGGCGGCTTCGTGCTGAAGGCCTGGCACGTGCCCGGCCACTGCCCGGACCACCTGGTCTTCCTCGTGGAGGGCCAGGCTGCGGGCCTCACGGGCGACCTGCTCTTCGTGGGCAAGGTGGGCGGCACGACCGGCGAGGCCGACGCCCGCACGGAATGGGACAGCCTCCAGCGCCTCCTGCGCGAGTGGCCACCGGAAACGACGGTGTGGCCCGGCCACGACTACGGGGCTCGCCCCAGCTCGACCATGGCCTGGGAGCGGGCCTCCAACCCCTTCCTGCAGTGCCCCGACGTGGCGGCCTTCATCGCCCTCAAGGCCGAGTGGCCCGCCTTCAAGGCCCGCCACGGCCTCCGTTGAACGACGGGCCAGAACGGCTGGTCGCGAAAGGCACGGAAAACGACTGGAAGGCGCGGAAGAAGGCACTGGTCTCAAGGCTTCCTTCTGTACCTTCTGTGCCTTCCGCGGACTTCCGCGCCTTCCGCGTCCAGCCCTCAAGTCTTCCCGCGAGGCCGCCTCGGCCCCGGTGCGGAGTGGCGGCCGGTGGCTTCGT
>JAJYBX010000172.1 GCA_021778785.1 Acidobacteriota bacterium | reverse complement strand
CGCTACCTCAAGACTGATACCGTGGGGCCGTGGATGGTGGCGCGGGGCTACCGCCTGGCCCGGCCGGACGAGATCCCCGCGGGGATCCAGGCCACCTCCCAGTTCGCCGGCGGGGCCTGCGCCTGCGCCTGCACGCCGGTCCTCGTCCAGGGGCTCCCCTCGGCGCCGAGGGGGCCCGGGTTCCTGGCCCGGGGCGGCTGGCTGATCCCGGCGCTGCCGCTCTGGTTCCTGGCCTACCACTGGCTGGAGCCCGCGGCCAATGCCCTCACCACCGGGGTGTTCCACCTGCGCCTCGATTCCCGCCTGGGCTCGGCCGTGGCCTTCTTCGCCTACGACGCGCCGAAGGTCCTGATGCTGCTGTCGCTGGTGGTGCTGGGGGTGACCTTCGTGCAGACCTTCATCAGCCCCGAGCACACCCGCGACATCCTGGCCCGGCGGGCCGGGGCCTGGGGGAATCTGCTGGGCAGCCTCTTCGGCATCATCACGCCCTTCTGCTCCTGTTCCGCGGTGCCGCTCTTCATCGGCTTCGTGCGGGTGGGCGTGCCCCTGGGCGTGACCTTCTCGTACCTGGTATCGGCCCCCATGGTGAACGAGGTGGCCCTGTTCCTGCTGCTGGGCCTCTTCGGCTGGAAGATCGCCCTCCTCTACGCGGGCACCGGCGTGGGCGTCGCCTTCGTTTCGGGGTGGGTCATCGGGAAGCTCGGGATGGAGCGGCATCTCGAACCCTGGGTGATGGAGATCCCCTACGCGGCCCAGGCTGCGGAGGAATCACAGATGGGCTTCACGGCCCGGCTGGAGATCGCCGTCCAGGGCGTGCGGGACATCGTGGGCAAGGTGTGGCCCTACCTGCTGGCGGGCATCGCCGTGGGGGCCTTCATCCACGGCTACGCCCCCGAGGCGATCATGGCTCACATCATGGGGAAGGGCGCCTGGTGGAGTGTGCCCTTGGCGGTGCTCATCGGCGTGCCCCTCTACAGCAATGCCGCGGGGGTGATCCCCATCGTCCAGGCTCTGCTGGGCAAGGGCGCGGCCCTGGGCACGGTGCTGGCCTTCATGATGGCGGTGACGGGGCTCTCGCTGCCGGAGACCATCATCCTCCGCAAGGTGCTGAGGCCCCGCCTCATCGCCGTCTTCATCGCTGTGGTGACCGCCGGGATCCTCCTGGTGGGCTACCTGTTCAACGCCATTCTGTAGGAGGCCCCATGCTCATCGAGATCCTCGGCACCGGCTGCGCCAAGTGCGAGCTGCTGGCCAAGCACGCGGAGGAGGCCGCCCGCTCCCTGGGCCTCGACTACCGGATGGTGAAGGTGAAGGAGATCCCCGACATCATGGCCCGGGGCGTCATGAGCACCCCGGCCATGGCGGTGGACGGCGTCCTCAAGGTGCAGGGCCACGTGCCCACGGTCCGCAGCCTGGCGGAGCTGCTGAAGGCCTGATTCCGGCCCCGTACGGAACTGGCGGGCCCACGATGGGCCCGCCTCCCCTACCCCTGAGTCCTCAGCCATCGCCTTGCAGGCTGCGGTCAGGCTTGGACAACAGTATGGGCAATTAAGAATGTAGTTCTATGGTTTTCTGTGTGATCTCCGTCACCACCCGTGGAGGTCCGGAAGCGGGCGCCACGCCTTGATTTTCGCAGACCCGTGGATCGGGCCGTCGGCCTCCGTGTGATACTCGTCACCGAGGTGGGCCGGGCCCGCCCGGAACCGATTCCACAGGGAGGACCCATGGGGGACCCGCTTTTCTGGCACAGGCTCCAGTTCGGCTTCACGGCCACCTTCCACTACCTGTTCCCCCAGCTCACCATGGGCCTCGCCTTCATCATCGTGGTGCTGAAGGCGCTGGGACTGAAGACCGGCGAGGCCCGCTACAACGACGCGGCGCGCTTCTGGATCCGCATCTTCGGCATCAACTTCGCCATCGGCGTGGTCACGGGCATCCCGATGGAGTTCCAGTTCGGCACGAACTGGGCCCAGTTCTCCCGCTTCTCCGGCGGCATCATCGGCCAGACCCTGGGCATGGAGGGCATGTTCGCCTTCTTCCTGGAGAGCAGCTTCCTGGGACTGCTGGTGTGGGGCGAGAAGAAGCTCTCCCCGAAGGGCCACTTCGGCGCCGCCCTGGCCCTCTGGGTCGGCAGCTGGCTGTCCGGCTACTTCATCATCGCCACCAACGCCTTCATGCAGCATCCCGTGGGCTACACCATGGGTGCCGATGGGACCGTCCAGCTGGCGAGCTTCTGGACCTTCCTGCTGAACCCCTGGGCCCTGGTCCAGTACGCCCACAACATGGTGGCCACGGTGGTGACGGGCTCCTTCGTGGTGGCCGCGGTGGGCGCCTTCTGGAGCCTGAAGGGCATCCACGAGACCCAGGCCCGCCTGAACCTGAAGGTGGGGACGATCCTCGGCCTGGTGTTCAGCGTGCTCGTGGCGTTCCCCACCGGGGACCTGCAGGGCAAGATGGTCGCGAAGCACCAGCCGGTGACCCTGGCGGCCATGGAAGGCCGCTTCGACAGCGGGACCCACGCCCCCCTCACGCTCATCGGCCAGCCCAACGTGGCCCAGCGGCGCATCGAGAACCCCATCCGGCTCCCGGCCGTGCTCAGCTTCATCGCCTACGGATCGTTCTCCAGCAACGTGAAGGGCCTGGAGGCCTTCCCCCAGGACCAGTGGCCCCAGAATATCGAGTTCCTCTACTACGCCTTCCACATCATGGCCGGCCTGGGCACGCTGATGATCCTCGTGATGGCCCTCGCAGTGCTGCTGCTCTGGCGCAAGAAGCTTGATTCGAGCCGGGCCATGCTCTGGGTGCTCATGCTGGCCTTCCCCTTCCCCTACATCGCCACGACGGCGGGCTGGGTGGTGACGGAGTTCGGCCGGCAGCCCTGGCTGCTCTACGGCCTGCTCCGCACGACGCAGGGGGGGAGCCCCACGGTGAACGCGGGCCAGACGGCCTTCACCACCCTGGGCTTCGCCGGCATCTTCGTGGTGCTGGGGATCCTCTTCCTCTTCCTCGTGGGGCGCGAGCTGGCCCACGGTCCCGAGTCCCACGCCGAGAAGGCCTAGGAGGTCGCCATGGAAATGCTCTGGTTCTGGCTCGTCTCCGTGATGGTGGCCATCTACGTGGTGCTCGACGGCTTCGACTTCGGCGCGGGCATCCTGCACCTCTTCGTGGCCAAGACCAACGAAGAACGGCGGGAGGTGCTCGGCGCCATCGGCCCCCTCTGGGATGGCAACGAGGTCTGGCTGCTGGCGGGCGGGGGGTCCATGTTCCTCGCCTTCCCGAAGGTCCTGGCCTCCGGTTTCTCCGGGTTCTACCTGGCCATGTGGCTGGTGGTGTGGTGCCTCATGCTCCGCGGCATCTCCATCGAGTTCCGCTCCCATCTCAAGGACGGGCTCTGGCGCCACTTCTGGGACAGCACCTTCGCCGTCTCGAGCATCCTCCTGCCCATCCTCTTCGGCGCGGCCCTGGGCAACGTGCTGCGCGGCGTGCCGGTGGACGGTTCCGGCTACTTCGAGATGGCCCTGTGGACGAATTTCCGGGTGGGGACGCACCCCGGGATCCTGGACTGGTACACCGTGCTGATCGGCGTCTTCGCCCTCGCCACCCTCGCGGGCCACGGCGCTCTCTTCCTGGCCTGGAAGACGGAGGGGCCCGTCCACGACCGCGCCCGGGCCCTCGCGATGAAGCTCTGGGGCCTGGTGCTCGTGCTCTGGATCGTCTCCAGCTACGCCACGTCCATCGTCAATCCCGGCGTCTTCGAGAACCTGCCCAAGGCGCCCCTGGGCTGGCTGGCCACCCTCATCTTCCTGGCGGGGCTCGTGCTCGTGTTCGTGGGCACCAAGCAGGCGCGTCCGCTGCTGGCCTTCATCGGTTCGGGGGCCTTCATCCTGGGCCTCCTGGCCGCCAGCGCCGCCTGTGTCTATCCGGTCATGCTGCGTTCCACGCTCGATCCGGCCTACAGCCTGACCGCGCTGAACGCCAGTGTGGGCGGCCCCGGCCTCCGCGCCGGTCTGGTGTGGTGGCTCATCGGCTTCCCCATCGCCCTGGGGTACTTCGCGTTCCTCTTCCGGTTCCACCGGGGCAAGGTGAAGGCGGCCGCCGAGGGCGAGGGCTACTGATCCATCGGAACCGCAGTCGAGAGGGCCCGGGTGACCGGGCCCTCCTCATGCGGTCCGGTCCCGGTGCCACCGCCACCCCAGCCAGGCCCAGGCCCCCAGCATCACGAGCCAGCCGGCCGCCCGCACGGCGCCGGCGATGGCCGTGTCGCGGGAAAGGCAGCCCCACTGTCCGAAGAGGGTCGCCCAGTCGTGCTCGCCGCCGCCCACCAGGGGCAGGAGCTGGCTCCGGGCGTCCGCCATGTAGCGCGCGATGTTGAGGCCGTTCTCGCCCGCCCACAGCGCGGCCACGGCGGCGCCGACAGTCTGGCGCTTCCGCCAGAACGCGCCACCCACCAGCACGGGCACCATCACCTGCATCAGCGTGCCGCCCAGGAATCCCAGGGTTTCGGATCCGAAGAGGCCGAAGATCGGGTGTCCCGCTTCGTGGAACACCAGGTTCACGCCGTCGAGCAGGGGGATCCAGCCCTCCCGGGCCGTGGCCGCCACGAGCATGAGTCCGGCGAAGCCGAGGGAGGCTGCGGCGAAGGCGCCGGTGCCCACGGGCTCCCAGGGCTCGGCCCCCGCCTCGCGGAGATCCTGCAGCCAGCCCATCAGGGATGGGCCCGGTGCCGCGCCACGATCCAGTCGACCACCTGCTCCAGGGACATGCCGCTGGAATCCAGCTCCACGGCATCCGGGGCCCGGCGCAGGGGCGCGACGGCCCGGCTGGTGTCGGCGGCATCGCGGCGCTGCTGGTCGGCCAGCACCTCCGCCAGGGGTGGGGCGTCGCCCTTGGCCGCCAGCTCCAGGTGGCGGCGGCGGGCCCGCGCCTCGGGACTGGCGGTGAGGAAGATCTTGCAGCAGGCGGAGGGGAAGACCACGGTGCCGATGTCGCGGCCATCCACCACCCAGCGGCCACGGCGGCCGATCGCCCGCTGCTGTTCCACCAGGACTTCGCGCACCCGGGCGTCCGCGCTGACGGGCGTGACGTTCCGCGTGACCTCCTGGCTTCGGATGGCTTCGCTCACGTCCTCGCCATCAAGGAAGATGCGGATGCCCTCCTGGGCCAGGCGCAAGCCCGCCAGCACCCGCTCCAGTCCCGCCCGGTCCGCCAGGTCCACGCCCTGCCGGGCCAGGGCCAGGGTGGCGGCGCGGTACATGGCGCCGGTGTCCAGGTAGTCCCAGCCCAGGGCCTGGGCCACACGGCG